>JAEZJD010000088.1 GCA_023436425.1 Bacteroidota bacterium
GCTTCGCACTCGTCCAAAGCAGGATTTTTGCCTTTCTGTAAAGTCGCTTTTTCGTCAAAGCGAAGTGCCGGTACAAAAAACGGGTGGTTTTTGTACAAGCGGTAAGGCAGATCAATGAAGGTGTTGAACTGCTTTTTTGTTTTTACTTCCTCGATGGTGATTGACATATTATAACCTTTTAGCGCAAAGCGAATACGTGTAATTCAGCTGCCACTTTTTCTATTTTGCCAAGGGCTTCGTCTAATTGGTCGCGGGTGTGTGTTGCCATTATGGACATGCGGATCAGCGACGAATCGCTTTTCACCGCCGGCGATACGACTGGATTAACAAAAATACCTTCTTCAAACAAGCGCTGCGTGAACAAGAAGGTAAGATGATTGTCACGAATATAAATTGGAATGATCGGCGTGCCCGA
This sequence comes from Bacteroidota bacterium, assembly GCA_023436425.1. GTDB lineage: Bacteria > Bacteroidota > Bacteroidia > Chitinophagales > Chitinophagaceae > Flavisolibacter. The sequence goes on from JAEZJD010000088.1 coordinate 416, forward strand.
TAAAGTTGTGTCGAATCCCATTTCCCGAATAGCATTGGAAACATATTCCGTGTTTTCCCAAAGCGCATCTTGCCGCTCCGGTTCGTTTTGAATAATTTCCAGCGCTGCCAGTGCTGCTGCAGCTGCCGACGGAGGCACACTTGCACTAAAAATAAGTGGTCGTGAGGTATGCTTTAAATAGTTGATCACTTCTTTTGTAGATGCGATAAAGCCTCCAACCGACGCAAGCGATTTGCTGAAGGTGCTCATGATGAGGTCCACTTCATCTGTCAGTCCGAAGTGATCGGCGGTTCCTTTTCCCTGTGTACCAATCACACCAAAAGCATGTGCATCGTCGACCATTACCATTGCTTTGTATTGGTTGGCCAGGCGAACTATTTCAGGCAAATCGCAGATGTCGCCTTCCATACTAAAGATGCCATCCACAACAATGAGTTTTACCTGTTCTGCCGGTAATGTTTCCAACAGTTCCTCAAGCTTTTCCATGTTGTTGTGTGCAAACTTCAGCACCTTGGAAAAAGACAGCCTGCTGCCTTCTATAATTGATGCGTGATCCAGTTCATCCAATAGAATTACACCATGGCGGTCTGTGAGAGCGGAGACCGTTCCAAGATTCGTTTGGAAACCGGTAGTAAAAACAAGCGCTGCTTCTTTGCCTACATGCTCGGCAAGTTTTTCCTCGAGTTCGATGTGGAGTTTTGACGTGCCGTTGAGAAAACGTGAGCCCGAGCAACTGCTTCCATATTTGCTGATGGCTTTTCGTGCTGCTTCCTTCACCTTAGGATGGTTAGTGAGACCCATGTAACTGTTTGAACCAAACATCAGCAATCTGCGTCCGCCGATAGTAACCTCCGTGTCGTGATTTTCTTCTATTGCGCGGAAATAAGGATAGAGACCTGCAGCCATCAGTTGCTGCGGTACAGTAAAAGATTTGAATTTCTGCGAGATGTGGGGCTGTAGCATAGTCTTGGTTTGAAAAATTTTTCCGGACACACAATCTCCTGCAAGGCTATTGCCTTCTACAGCGATAAAAATATGTGCGTGTCTTAAATGAAAAACTGATTTATGTCAGTTATTCAAATTGTGTGGACATTAACATCGATGGGATAAACTGCTTGCAGATATAAAATCAATAATTTGCCTGCCAACAATGAAGTACACGTTTGTTACCATAGAAGGAAATATCGGTGCGGGAAAAACAACACTGTCGCATCTGCTGGCAAAATATTATAATGCACGTCTCGTTCTCGAACAATTTGCCGATAATCCGTTTCTTCCAAAGTTTTATGAACATCCGGAGCAATACGCGTTTCCGCTGGAGCTGTTTTTCATGGCTGAACGCTTCAAGCAATTGAAGGAACTGATTCAGCAGAAGGATCTATTTCAAAACGTTACGATTTCGGATTACCTCTTTACCAAATGCCTCCTGTTTGCAAAGATTAATTTGCCTGATGATGAATTCAGGTTGTACCAGCGATTGTTCGAAATCATTCATCAGCAACTGGTGCAGCCGGAAATATTAATATTTCTCCAGGCACCGATAAAAAAGCTGCAGCAAAACATCAAAAAACGTAACCGGTCCTACGAGCAAAATATTCCTGACAGTTACCTGCAAAGCATCCAGGAGACTTATGTTGATTACATTAAGCAGCACAACATCAAAACTATTTTCGTTGATGCGTCAAATGCAGATTTTTTAGGTAACAAAATGCATTTGCAAACCATTATTGATGCGCTGGATAAAGATTACGAGCAGGGGCAACATTACATAACATTGCCGTGAAGTTCAGTTTTGTTTGCTTGCCATAAATAAAAAAAGAAGCTATCTTCCAAAAGCAGCTTCTTTTCTAATTTTAATACGGTATTAAATCCTGCTCATCGCCAGCTTATTCAAAATCAACAACGCAATTACGACTACAATCAATAGCAAAAAGAAGGTATTTACTTTTACCTGTTCTTTATTTCGGTGTCTTATAGATATAAATAAGTCCCTCGCCTTTCTTGATAATGAAAGGGAGGATATAATGATCAGGGCAATATAGCTAATATTCATGCAACCAAGTTATAGGTGTACGCCGTTTAAGCAAAGACCAAAGCTTACAACCGCGATTGCCACTCCAACTGGTCCTAAAAATCTTTTCGCAACTGCTCCAAAAGCCTTTTTCATAGCTGCCTTTGTCCAAGCTGAAGCTTGCGAACTCCCTAAAGCATATAATGCATCAAGCCCTAAAGCTTCAAGTGCGCAGTGTACATAATCTTGTGCATAAGCAGAATTTAGAAACAGATTAGAAAAATTCATTCCTGTTATGTTACCGTTTTCTATATTGGATAAAACCATTGCGTAAGCCACTAAGTCTACTTCTTGTCCTCCTTCCTCCTGTATCATAATATTTATATCATCGTTTGTCAGCCCTCTTGCATTTAGATAACGTCTTGCTTCACCAATTAGCGGCGCTAAAGTATTGCCAACCTCCTCTTCCGGAACGAGAAAGGTGTAAGTATAATCTGAAGGTTCTATCGTAACAACTCCGTCGTAATTGTTAACCAGACTTGCAATTCCATTTATGTCATAGGTATAATTTGGATTAATCGGTTGATTTTCGAAATTGATCAGCACAGTCGCATAATCGTCTTCAGTGGATTTTAATGTATGGCTTCTACTGGTGTTATACTTGCCGCTAAAATTTGCGGCAATAGATCCGGGTCATTTTTTTTGTTTAGCAAAGCGCTAAGATAACTCTCTCTAGCATTATCGTTTTTGGAAGGGTCTGATTTTTTGCAAGATTGGATAATTAGAAAGGTAACAATGAGAATTGTATGAACAGCAATGATTCCTTTTACGAATTTCTTGGCAGAGCAGCCAATTAGATTTAGAGTTGTCATGTGGTTTTGGTTATAAGTTATCCTATCTTCAGATTAGGCGCTGTGTCAGAATCTTCCGCCATGAAAAAACAACTTTAATTGTCACTAGCCTGGTGGATTTCGCTCTAATGGCTTGTGAATTTTGACCGTGTTTCTTTCAGCATCAAGGTATACCGAGGTTGGCACCTCAAAACATGAGTTTCGTCAGGTGTTGATAATAATTCTTTGTATATAGTTTCTTCTACCCAGCCGTTTTAGAAAAGCCCAAACCTCAAACAATGGAGTGCAGTTGTGTTGAGAAATTCGCGTTAGCAGCAATGGGACAATTGCTGCTCCTATCTTTGATTTACGATGCAGTTTCAATCGAAGAGCTTAGCACCGCTTAACCATAAAGAGTTCCGCATTTACATTCTCGTTCGGTTTTTTTACATCATGGCATTGCGCATGGTGGCCACCGTTGTTGCGTATGAATTGTTTCATCTTACCAAAAGCTCTTTTGCTATTGGAATAGTGGGCTTGTCGGAGTTTGTCCCAGTGTTTTCTCTCGCATTATATGCAGGGCATGTAATTGATCGCTCGGATAAAAGAACGTTGTTATTAAAAGGGATTATCAGTTATTCATTTTGCGTAATTGCTTTAGTTGTTATTACAATGCCTGCAATTGCTTCAAAGCTTTCTGTTAACTCGCTTGCACTCTCTTTCTACATCATTATATTTTTTACCGGTATCATTCGTGCTTTTGCCGGACCAACCTCAAATGCTATCGTGGCTCAGCTGGTGCCGCGAAACGTGTTGCAATTTGCTGCAAGCCTTAGTTCCACATCCTGGCTTGCCGCATCGATAATGGGGCACGCTTCAGCCGGGTTTTTGATTGCAGGCGTGGGTGTTCACGGAACATTCTATGTGGTTCTCTTTTTCGTTGTGCTTTCTGCAATACTGCTAACGATGATAGAAAAAAAGCCGATTGCTGTCACCAACCTCACGGTGAAAGCGTGGGATAGTGTGAAGGAAGGATTGCGTTTTGTTTTCCGCCACAAGATTTTGTTGGGTGCAATTTCACTCGACTTGTTTGCGGTGCTTTTCGGAGGTGTAACAGCCTTAATTCCTGAGATTGCATCGAAAGTTTTGCAGGTAGGGCCAATCGGTTTTGGATGGCTAAATGCAGCTATTGACATTGGCTCCATCATCATGATTATTTCCATGACGTTTTCGCCACTAAGCAAAAACCAGGGGCTGAGACTTTTTTACGTTGTTGGCGGTTTTGGTCTTTGCATCATCATTTTCGGATTGTCGAATATATATTGGCTTTCTTTTTTTGTACTGCTTATTGCCGGCATGTTGGACGGTACCAGCGTGGTTATCAGAGGAACTGTTTTGCAGCTTACCACCCCGGACGAAATGCGTGGAAGAGTAAGCTCGGTGAATTCCATGTTCATCAACTCATCGAACGAGTTAGGACAATTCGAAAGCGGCTTCACTGCCCGTCTGTTTGGCGGTGCGTCGCCCGCGATCATCTTTGGTGGTTGCATGACATTAATTGTTGTCATTATCACGTGGTTCAAAGCACCGGGTTTACGTAAATTCGAATATTGACACCGTTCACAAGTTGAAGCGAGTTGGGGACAACTCGTGAAGTCGTGAACTTTAGAACTCGTAATCTTCTAAAAACATTCAAACTAAACTTATGCAAAGAAGAACTTTTCTCCGCAATGCAGGATTGATAACGGGCGCAGGATTGCTGTTTCAGAAGAAAGCACTCGCATCGGTGTTGAGCACCTATGATTTCAACATCCGGATGCTGCGCAATAATATCGGAATCTTTACGGAACGAGGCGGCACGATAGGCTTTTTATTATCGAAAGATGGCATCGTTGTGATCGATGCACAATTCCCCGACACGGCGATGCATTTGATAGACGAATTGAAAAAGAAGAGCACAAATCCTTTCAGGTATTTGCTTAATACGCATCATCATGGTGATCACACCGCAGGAAATATTGCCTTCAAAGGAATAGCCGAACATGTAATAGCTCATGCAAATTCCCTCGCAAATCAAAAAGCTGTTGCTGAAAAAAATAACAGTCTTGAAAAGCAATTGCTGCCGGACCTCACCTTCACAGATTCATACAAATTGAAGATGGATGATGAAAAAATAGAAGGATATTATTTTGGCGCCGGACATACGAATGGAGATGCTATTTACCATTTTCAAAATGCTAACATCATGCATGTTGGGGATTTAATGTTCAACAAGCGTCATCCTTTTGTGGATAGAAGCGCGGGAGCAAATATGGCCAGCTGGATAAAAGATTTGGATGCAATAATTAAAAAGGGAAACAAGGACACGCTTTACATTTTTGGACATTCGCTGAACGCCGGTGAAGAAACGGGTTCTGCAGAAGATCTGAAAAAATTTCAGGATTATCTGGGTAAGGTGTTACAGTTTGCGCAGCAGGAAGTGAAGAAAGGAGTATCGAAAGAGGATTTTATCAAGAACACCTCCATTCCTGGAGTTACAGAGTGGACCGGACAAGGAATTGAACGGCCGCTAACGGCAGCCTACGAAGAAGTAACAACGGGTAAATAGTTTGAAACAGTCCGTTAACCAAAGAAGCTGCCCGAGAGCAGCTTCTTTCAATTTTTGGGCAAGCTTACTCTGCTTCGGCCAATACCTTTTCGGCAGTGACAGGATTGATAACGTTCTTAATCTCTTCAATGTTGTCTGCAGGAAATCCGCCCTGTTCAGCATGTTGTTTAATAATTTCTTTGTTTGGTGCCTGGTATACGCAATAGATATGATCTTCTGTAACGAAGCTTTCCACCCATTGAATACTTGGTCCCAATTTATCGAGCACACCGCAGGATTTTTGAGAAATACCAACTAGTTGCTCTTCTGTAAATTTTCCCGCACCGGGAATTTTTCTTTCAATTACGTATCTCGGCATAGAGTTGATTTTAGGAGAGAAAAGATACCATTTATTTCATCTCTTCCGTCAATTTATCCAAAACATAAAACGTGATAGGGCAAAAGGATGCATTTTTCAGTGTGAGCTGCTGTCGTTTTATGATCACGTCTTCATCAGTGTAAGGAAAGCGTTGGCAATCTGAAGGACGCACTTCATAAATAGAACAAAAGTTATCGGCACCTAAAAACGGACACGGAGAGACCTTCACTACAAAGTCTCCGTCATCATCCACACGCAAATACTTTTCAATGAAAGCACTTTCCTTCATCGCCAAATGCTTGCTGATACGTTTTACATCCGGTGTTTTAAATCGCGGAGAATAATTTTTACAACACGCGGCACATTCCAGGCAATTTATTTTTTCAAAAGCCTGTTCGTGCAGCTGCGGCAATAGTTTCAGTACAGCATTTTTATCTGCACGTTGCAAAAACTGCTTGAATTGTTTCTGTTTTTCTTTAGAACTTTGGTGTGTATTGGCCGCTTCCACTTGCAAGATGCAAAAGTGGGCAGAATAATACCTTTCTACAAACAGTATAATATAATTTAAAGTAAAACCTGCTACAGCTACACACTGCTTGCGCCACCCCTTAATCCTTGCTCTTCATTTTCATCCCGGCGCTCACTTTGGCTTTCACTGTCGCGCTCATCGTTCAGGCGATCTGATTTTTGGCGTAGCTCATCAATTTTTTTTGAGGCTTCTGCCTTCGTAAGATCTGCGTTAATTTCTTCGCCTGCTTCGTCGGCCAAGGTGTTCAGGTAAGATCGTTGCGCACCGGTCATTGGCTCATCACCCGTCTTCCAATCATCAGGGTTCTTCACGGTATTTGACAGTTTTTCATCATTCGAACCAGGCTGCTGCTGCAACCGGTCGCCGCTATCGATTTCTATACTCATTTTTTCGTTTTTTTTCAATTGGGGCAAAAACCAAACCAATCCCGCTAATTTAATTAGCAAGTGCAGCATCATTCACCATTTTTAAATCATAAGTCCAGCTATTGGCACTTACCTTTGCGCATCCTAATTAAAGAACCATTTTATGAGCCTTTTTGAAGAGCAAAGAACTGAGTTTCAACGCCACCACATTGGTCCCAATGAAGAACAAACAAAACAGATGCTCAAGAGCATCGGCATCGCAGATCTTTCTGAGTTAATTGACAGAACCGTTCCCGCGGATATTCGGATGAAAGATCCTCTAAATCTGCCTCCAGCAATGAGTGAATACGAGTATTTGCAGCACATCAAAGAGGTTTCTTTAAAAAACAAAATCTACAAAAATTATATAGGTCAGGGATATTATGGCACTATTACGCCGAGTGTCATTTTGCGCAATGTTTTTGAAAATCCGGGATGGTATACGCAGTACACTCCGTATCAGGCTGAAATTTCACAGGGACGTTTAGAAAGCCTTTTAAATTTTCAAACTGCTGTAAGCGACCTGACGGCTTTGCCGATTGCAAATGCTTCTTTGCTGGACGAAGCCACCGCTGCTGCGGAAGCGATGTCGATGTTTTTCAATACCCTGAACAAAAGCCAGTACGATGTTGCCCGGCCAAGGTTTTTTGTTGATGCTGAAATTTTTCCGCAGACGAAAGATGTTGTTTTAACCAGGGCAGGTTCAGTGGGGATCGAGGTCGTTGTAGGTGATTACAAAACGTCGCAAATCGATGAGACATATTTTGGTGCATTGATCCAATATCCTAACGATAAAGGTTCTGTTGAAGATTACCGGCAGTTTATAAACCGGGTGCACGACACAGGAGCTTTCGTCGCGATGGCGACCGATTTGCTGGCGCTTACTTTATTAACTCCACCGGGAGAATTAGGTGCTGATGTTGCACTGGGGTCCGCCCAACGATTTGGTGTACCATTAGGCTACGGCGGACCTCACGCCGCATTCTTTGCAGCTAAAGAAGATTTCAAGCGCAACATTCCGGGACGCATTATTGGTGTGAGTGTGGATGCACAGGGTAATCGTGCATTGCGTATGGCATTGCAAACACGGGAGCAACACATTAAAAGGGAAAAAGCCACGTCAAATATCTGCACTGCGCAGGCTTTGCTCGCTAATATGGCCGCCATGTATGCAATTTTTCATGGTCCTGATGGCTTGCGCAATATTGCAAAACGGGTTGCACTGCTTACGCAGACGTTAGCAAACGCTTTGGAAGAACGTGGGTATGAGTTATTGCACGAATACTTTTTTGATACCGTTGTGGTGAAAGTTGACAACATCGCCTCATTTAAAGAAAAGGCAGAACGACAGCATCTGAATTTCAGGTATTACGATAATCAGCATATTGGAATTTCGCTGGACGAAACAACAACGCCTTCTGATTTGTTTGACATCATCAACACATTTGTAAATGATGTGGACGCCGTCGCTTACGAGCTGCAGCACGAGGGATCGCTGGATATTATTCCTACGCCGCTCACGAGAACATCTGAATTTTTAACCCATCCTATTTTTAATAAACATCACAGCGAAACGCTGATGATGCGTTACATAACAGAACTGCAGAACAAAGACATTTCGCTTGTTCACAGCATGATTCCGCTTGGCAGCTGCACCATGAAACTGAACGCTGCCACAGAAATGATTCCGTTGAGCTGGACCCACTGGAGCATGATTCATCCGTTTGCTCCTGCCGAGCAGGCGGAAGGTTATCAATTCATTGTTCGTGAGCTGAGTAACTACCTGTGTGAAATAACAAAGTTTGATGCATGCAGCCTTCAGCCAAACAGCGGTGCGCAGGGAGAATATGCCGGATTGTTGACAATCAAATCATATTACAAAGCCCGCGGCGAAGAGCACCGAAACGTCATGTTAATCCCTATTTCTGCGCACGGCACCAACCCGGCATCTGCTGTAATGTGCGGTATGCACGTGGTAGTAGTGAAGGCATTGCAAAATGGATACATTGACGTGGATGATCTGAAGGCCAAAGCGGCGCAGCATGCTGATAATTTGGCCGGCATTATGATTACTTATCCCTCGACGTATGGTGTTTATGAGGAAACAGTGAAGGAAATAACTGAAATCGTTCATCAACACGGCGGACAGGTTTACATGGATGGCGCTAATATGAATGCACAAGTGGGATTGACTGCACCTGGTTTAATCGGTGCCGACGTTTGTCACCTGAATTTGCATAAAACATTCGCCATTCCACACGGTGGCGGCGGCCCCGGAATGGGCCCAATCTGTGCAAAAAAGCATCTGGCTCCGCACTTGCCGGGACACACTTTCTTTGCAAAAAATGATTCATCGATCAATGGTCACGGTTCTGGTTTCCCATCTTCCGGCGCAGTAAGTGCTGCTCCTTTTGGTTCCGCGTCTATTCTTTTAATTTCTTATGCCTACATCAGAATGTTGGGTGCAGATGGCGTGAAAAAAGCCAGCGAATATGCTATTCTCAACGCAAACTACATGCTGCAAAGGCTGAAAGATCATTTTGATATTCTGTACACTAATTCTTCGGATGCATGTGCGCATGAATTTATCGTTGATTTGCGTCCATTCAAGAAATCTGCGGAAGTAGAAGCTGAGGACGTTGCAAAGCGTTTGATGGATTATGGGTTTCATGCACCGACGCTTTCGTTTCCCGTTCCCGGAACGATCATGATTGAGCCTACTGAGAGTGAAGACAAAGCAGAACTTGATCGTTTTTGTGATGCAGTGCTCAGCATTCACCGTGAGATAAAGTTGGTGGAAGAAGGTGAGTTGGATAGGAAAGATAATCCAATGAAGAATGCGCCGCACACACAACTAATGGTTTGCAGCGACGATTGGAAAAAGCCATACAGCCGTGAATTAGCAGCGTTTCCATTGCCATATTTGAAGCAAAACAAATTTTGGCCCAGTGTGGCAAGAGTGAACAATACATACGGCGACAGAAATCTTGTTTGTGTTTGTTTACCTACCGAGATGTACGCGACTGAAGCGTAAATATTTTTTATAATGAAAGCAATTGTTTTTTCTCTGCTACTCGTCATGCTTTTTGCAGGTTGCAAAAAAGAGAGTTGCGACTATAACGAATGTGCCATGGTAGCTCCGCAGGCTGAAGTGCAGATGGTGGAAACCTATTTGGCTTCCAAGGGAATACTGGCAATGAAGCATTGCAGTGGAATGTATTACCGTATTGACCAGCAGGGTAGCGGCAAAGCACCTACCGCATGCAGCACCGTAGATGTTGCCTATGAAGGAAAGCTTACGAACGGCGTAACTTTCGACCAGCAAACATCCAGAACGTTTCGGCTTGCGGAGTTGATTCCAGCTTGGAGAAACGGTATTCCACGTGTGAATGCCGGCGGCACTATTTACTTATATGTACCACCGTCTTTAGGTTACGGGAGCATGGCAAATGGTCCTATTCCGGCCAACTCAGTTTTGATTTTTGAGATTGATCTTTTGGGAGTTCATTAAGCACACGCATCATCATTTCTGCGCGGCTGTGAGTACCTTTATTAAAAGGAATTTGGTTTGTTACAAGAAGCAATATCCGTCTTCGACATTTTCAAGATTGGCGTTGGTCCGTCGAGTTCTCACACGTTAGGTCCGTGGCGTGCGGCGCAAAGATTCGTAAACACACTGGTCGAAAATGGTCAGTTGGAATTTGTTACCTCACTGCGGGTGCTTCTGTATGGATCTCTGGCAAAAACAGGAAAAGGACACGGAACAGATGTAGCGGTTCAATTAGGATTAAGCGGCGACGATCCTGTTACGTTTGAAGTAGATAAAATTGATTCCAAGATCAACTCTATTGCAGAAACGAAACGCCTGCTGCTCGGTGGCAAACACGAAATTCCATTCAATCCTGCTGAAGACATTGATTTTTTAATTACTGAAACATTGCCTTTTCACCCTAACGCTTTGAGCTTTCTGGCCACTTTTCAAAACGGCGATTCCATTTCCGAAACGTACTATTCTATCGGTGGCGGGTTTGTTGTGAAGGAAGGAGAGGACAAGGCGGATGACCATGTTCATCTTCCGTTTCCTGTAAATACGGCAGCTGAGCTACTGCATTGGTGTATGAAAACAGGGCTTTCCATTCACGAGGTGGTGATGGAAAACGAAAACACATGGCGCAGTGAGGATGAAACGAAAGCAGGAGTATTGAAGATCTGGCATGTTATGAAGGATTGCACCTTTCGCGGTTGTTACACAGAAGGTGTTTTGCCAGGCGGATTAAACGTGAAAAGAAGAGCTGCATTATTGAACAAACGGTTGTTGAAAAATCAGCATTTTTCTTCGCACGAACAGTGGATTGATGAAATAAAAAAAGGCGGCGCAACTTTTCAATATATTCTTGATTGGGTAAGTTGTTTTGCATTAGCTGTTAATGAGGAAAATGCATCGTTTGGTCGTGTGGTAACAGCGCCGACAAATGGCGCAGCCGGAGTTATTCCTGCCGTGTTGCACTATTATCTTGTCTTTACAGAAAACGTTACTGAAGAAAAGGTCATTCAATTTTTGCTTACAGCGTCGGAGATCGGAAGCATTTTTAAAAAGGGAGCAACAATATCGGCGGCAATGGGTGGTTGCCAGGCCGAAATAGGCGTATCTTCTTCAATGGCTGCTGCTGCGCTGACTGAAGCATTGGGCGGCACACAACGGCAGGCTTTGATGGCTGCGGAAATCGCGATGGAACACCACTTGGGAATGACGTGCGATCCTATCGCGGGACTTGTTCAGGTGCCGTGTATTGAAAGAAATACGATGGGGGCTATCAAGGCAATAACAGCATCGCAACTGGCGCTGCAAAGCAGTCCTGATTATGCTAAAGTTTAGCTGGACGGAGTAGTGGAACCGAAGTGGGAGACCGCACTAGACATGAACAGTAAGTACAAGGAAACGGCGGAAGGTGGACTTGCCGTAAATATTCCTTTAAGTTTAAGTGAATGTTAGATGCAGAGAGCTTTTTTAACTGGTTTGTTCAAAATGATTTACTGAAAGAGTGTATTTTCAAGTAATCCTTACACGATGAAAACAGGAATGATACTGCTGCTGAATCTTTTTCTCCTCACAAGCTTCACAACTCAGAACAATTCGAGAGAAATTACGGATAAAATGATTCGTGCTATCAATAATGTGAGCACGTTGAAATACAAGCTGAAATCATTTGAACGTTTGACAGACGGAAAGTACAAAAGCAGCGAGCAGGATGTGAAGTATGGAAAAAACCCTTTTCGGTATTACATCTACTCAATTAAGCCCGACAAAGGCGCTGAAGTTTTGTACAATTCCCAGGTGAATAAAAAAGACGTGCTAGTCAATCCGAATGCTTTCCCTTACGTCAATGTATATCTAAGTCCTTATAGTTCCGTGCTTCGCAAAAATCGTCATCACACGTCTTTCGACGTTGGCTTCGATTACTTCGCAGGCATCGTTAATTACCTCGTGAAGGAATCAGGAGCCGAGATCGAAGATCGCATTCGGATAGATGGCGAAGTACGTTTTAACAATAGGGATTGCTACAAACTTGTGATGAACTATCCGGAATACAAGCATGTTGATTATGTGGTGAAGAAGGGCGAAACTGTTACAAGCATTGCCAAGAAGCTGTTTGTAAGCGACTATAAAATTCTGGAGCTCAATAAATCTGTGGCCGGCTATGACGATGTGCAGGCGGGTAAGACCATCAAAGTTCCGAACCTGTATGCAAAGTCAGTAGTGGTGTATATTGACAAAAAGAATTTGTTACCCATAATGCAGGAGATGCATGATGAAAAAGGGATGTACGAGCGGTTCGAATTCCTCGATCTTCAGCTTAATCCTACATTTCAGCAAAACGAGTTTACAAAAGATTTCAAAGATTATCACTTTTAGTTGCAAACGCCGTCTGCCTACCTGACGTTCACTGCTCCATTTTCATCATTTACTTATTTAAAATCTTGCCTGACGCAGCTTTACAACAATAGACACACGTAGCAGAAATAATATTGTGCTTTCTTATGTGTGTCGAGGCTTTGTTCTCATCGCCTCTTTATGTTTAAAAAAGTTAAAGCATTGTCAGGCGGTTTCTACCGCCTGTTTTTTGTTTGTAAATATTCAACGTTTATTCTCCATCAGCCAGATAGGTGGCAAAATCAATCAGCTTCATTTGTGCCTTTCGTTTGTCCACCTCCTTCGTTACGATGGGAATAAAAATATTCATATCCTCCAATTGTGTTTTCAGTACAACGCTGATTAATTTGTCATCACTACAATCGCCGATAATAATAATAAGCGTATGCCCTGCGGTCACCGTGTCTCTTACATTACACCGAACTCCTTTGTGAATTTGTTTTGCCGCTTCCTGTGTTGCATCACTCAGCAATTTGAGTTCGTTTGCATAGACGGGAAACTTCTTTTTAAATATCAGATCGTTTGTAAACGCATCAGTGTAGCTTATCGGCAGTTTCAGCGTCATGTCGACCACTGCAATTTTTTGTGCGGGTCTCCACGCCAGAAAAGATAAAAAAATAAAAAGAGCTGTTTTCATAAATCAGTTTTTTTCAATTTAAATTTTTCAGCATCAGCGCCGCTTGTGATTTGTATGGATGATGTGGCAGGATAACAGCGCCATTTTTTTATTGCGCTTCAGCAAGACAAGTTTCATCGTTCGCTGATCAAATGTCATTGTTCACTGCCAACGAATAATAACAGACGGGTTGTTGAAGTTTATGAAAAAGCTGGATAAACGGTAATGGAAGAATTGCGCTGCTAACCAACAAATTATGTGGCTATTTACCGTTCAAATCGGATGGCAATCCGCTTATGTAAACTCTGCTGAATAATTTCTTTCTTGAAACAAACAAAGACAATTTTACAACATGCGATTTGGTTGTCGCACCGGAGTGTTTGAAATACTTGAACTATGCTGAAGGACCGGATTTTCAAAATATCATGTGCAGTTGCCTTTGCGTTTATTCAATTGTACGCACTAGCTGTTCACATTTCCATTTCTGTTTTTGTTCTTTGTTCAAGTGCAGTTTTCTTCCTTATTGGTGGTTATTTTTTAATACATGGTTCGGTCAAAATTCTGAACAACATACGCAACCGAAAGTGGCAGCAAAACGTTTATATCAAATTGTGTCTGTCACTGCTATCCATACTTGCCTTCAGCTGGGTTCTGATTATAGCTTTGAACCTGATTTGGCAGTCAGTTGTCATTGGGGAAATTAGTTGGTCCCTGGTTTATTCTGTTGTTTCCCGTTGTATTGTGTTGATCTTGTTTTACACACTCGTTTACGAAATTTTATTTCTTACGAAAGAAAGAGAACTTGACAATAAAGTGGTGAAACAGCTGGATTCTGAGTTAATGCAGGCCGAAGTGAACTTTTTGAAAAATGAATTGGATCCGCATTTCGTGTATAACTGTTTGATGCCGCTGTATTACCTGATTAAAAACAATGTGCCTCAGGCGGAGCAGTTTACTTACAAACTGATGCAGGTGTATCAGCACTTTTTGCAAAATCGTCAAAAAGACTTTGTTCCTTTCAACGATGAATTATGTTTCATTGAAAACTACTTTTACCTGTTGCGGATACGATTCAAAGATTCTCTGGTTTTAACGACAGAGATCAACGACGCCGATCAGTTTCAGGTTATTCCATTTACTCTTCAACTCCTAATAGAAAATGCGATCAAGCATAACAGTTTTGATAATCAAGATCCGCTTCAAATAACCGTTCGTGTTAAGAACAGTTTTCTGCTGGTGCAAAACAAAATGATACAGTCGCCGGAAGATTTATATTCTTCAAAAGTGGGGCTAAGAAATTTAAGAATGCGGTATAGGATATTGATGAACAGAAACATTTATGTATTTAAAGACAAAGAGTTTTTTACCGTTAAAGTACCATTACTAAGAAAGTCGAATCAGAATGATGTCCGTAGCCATTATAGAGGATGATCCATTGAGCAGCGACATGCTGATCTCATCTTTGCAAGAATCTGATAAGGACATCAGAGTTGTTGCAGTGTTGCGATCTGTTGCTGATGCAACTTCATTTCTTAAGAGTTCACCAACGTTAGATCTTATTTTTTCAGATGTTCAACTTGTAGATGGATTGTCGTTCGCAATTTTTGAACAGGTAGAGCCCGACTGTCCAATAATTTTTGTGTCAGCATTTAATCAATACTATGTCAACGCATTCGAGTATAGTGGAATTGATTACCTGCTGAAACCCGTTTCGAAAGACGTTATAAGCTTATCAATCAAAAAGTACAAAGCACTTCAAAATCATTTTCTCGACAGAAACGCTAATCTGAAGGGGTTGATCAACAATTTTATCAGTAAAAAGAAAACGAGAATAATCGTTAAAAAAGGATACAGCTTCATATCGCTTCTTCTTTCTGATGTGGCGTTGTTTTACACTGAGAACATGGTTGTATATGCTATCGATCAATCCGGGAGTAAATACATGGTTGATAAAAATCTGAACTCGCTTGAAGAAGAACTTGATCCACGGGTTTTTTTTCGTGCCAACAGGCAATACATCGTCAATGTAAATTTCATTGTAGGCTACAAAAGTTACGAACGTGTAAAGTTGCTTCTTATGCTGCGCAACGATTTCGATCACGTCATTGTTATTGGCCAGGAGAAAGCTAAATCGTTCAGGAAGTGGTTGGCAGAAGCATAATCCTCATTCTTTTCAAAATCAATGTCACCGCTTGTCAGCTTTTGCACGTTCTTTCAGTTCTTTTAACATTTCAAAGTGCTGCGAGTTCACAGTCGAAAAATCCATCTTCAGATCACCAAAATCCCTTCTTAATTTCTGCGGATGATGAGTGGTTTCGTTTGCTACAAGTTTGCTAAAACCAACCGTACTAATTCAATTGCTGCAGCTTGATAACGCAAATATCTTGGTGTTATAAAACCATTCGTTATGAAAAAGATTTTGTTAGTTGTTCTGATGGCATATTCTTCAACAATGTTTGCAGCAGCACCTACTGAGAAAGTATTGAGTTCATTCAACAAGAGCTTTCCTGAAGCAAAAAACGTGAGCTGGTCTGAAGACGAATCAAGCTACGTCGTTTATTTCTCAAAAGGCATGGAGCAGTGCCGCCTCTGGTATTCGAAGGACGGTGACATTTTGAAGTCAATTCGTTATTACACCAAAGAGCTGCTGAATCCCTTCATTCAATCGCGGATTGAAGCAAAATATGCAGGCCTTTCCATTCACGACATTGTAGAAGTAAATTCCGAAGAAGGCATCGAGTATTTCATTACGTTGGAAGATGACAAGAAATGGTATCGCGTAAAGAGTGATGCAACAGGTCAACTTCATCTCGAAAAAAAGCTGGTAAAAGGATAATCGAATTCGCAAGAGACTGATTCAACTCAGTCTCTTCTTTTTTAAACTTCAGTATCTCACTTTTCATTCCCGCAATTTCATTCTTTACTGTTTTGTTCTTCTGTTTTTCCCCTCCTGATATTCATTCTTCACACAGGTTTTTTCATGTGTTGCAAATTGAGCACTGCACGACCGGAGCATTATGAAGCATATTGCTGTCATAATTGACTAACAACTTTTGGTGAGAAGGCTATAGGCTTCTTTAAATAACTTCCAGTGCAAAGTGTGAACTCACAGCGTTTGCGTTCGAAAGTATTTCTGCCGTTTAGCTGAACACCGTCAAACCAAACTGTGTATCACGTATGAAAAAATCGTTTATTATTCTGGTGCTTTTATTAAGCTCCGTTTTGCATGTGCTGGCACAAACCCGCACCATCACCGGAAAAGTGACAGATGAAAAGGGAAATGCTATTTCCAACGCTTCTGTAGTTGTAAAAGGTTCCACTGTTGGCACTACCACCAATAACGAAGGAGTGTTTTCACTAACAGTGCCTTCAAATGCTTCCAGCATTGTTGTTTCTTATATCGGCATGGGTGAGAAAGAAATCCGGCTGGGATCGAGCAGTAATTACAATGAAGGACTGTCCTCTGTTGCGAAGAATGATCTGCAGGAAGTAGTTGTTGTCGGCTATGGTACGCAACGCCGAACAAATATGACAGACTCTGTGAGCACTGTTAAATCTGCTGACATCGAAAACGTGCCTTTTACGTCTGTCGATCAAATTCTTCAAGGAAAAGTAGCAGGTCTGCAAGCGCCACTCAGTACTGGTCAGCCTGGGGCAGCACAACCCATTCGGATTCGCGGTATCGGATCCCACACGGCAGGTGCAGGTCCATTGTATGTTGTGGATGGAGTGATTATTAATTCGGGGGATCTGTCAAGAAACACCACTACATCTAATACGCTGGCAGGTATCAATACAAACGATATTGAAAGCGTGAACATTCTGAAAGACGCACAGGCAACTTCCATTTATGGGTCGAGAGGTGCGAACGGTGTTATTGTGATCACTACAAAAAGAGGACGGCCCGGTAAGACAAAATTCCGCGTGGATGCGGAAGCAGGTGTAAACAAACTTTCTGATCTTCCCGAGCAAGGACGATTCCTAAATGCAGACGAGTGGTTTACCCTGTTGGAAGAAGGCATCAGAAATGCGGGGGGTACCGATCAGGATGTTGCAAACATCACAGCTGCATATGGTAAAGGTAATGGCGTAAACACCGATTGGCTTGATCTCGTAACAAGACAAGGTTCGCAGCAGCAATATAATTTGTCAACGAGTGGTGGAGATCAGAAAAATCAATTCTACATCTCGGGTGGATACTTTAAACAGGAAGCTACAGTGATTGAATCGGACTTTAAGCGTTACAATTTCCGGGCTAATTACAAACACGTGGCAAGCGAAAAACTAAACTTCAATGTCATCGCGGCTGCCGGAATT
>JAEZJD010000203.1 GCA_023436425.1 Bacteroidota bacterium
GGATAAGTTATTCTTTCAGTTCAATGGTAAAGTACGAAATGCACTTACTTCCATTAACCGCCTTTTCTTCGGTGATTGCATCTGTCGGGCATGCATCAATGCACTTGCGGCAAGTACCGCAAAAGTCCTTCGCAAAAGGATCGTCACATTGCAGATCGAGATCAGTGATGAAAGTCGCAATAAAAAAATGCGAACCATTCTTTGTAATCAAATTGCCACTTTTGCCGACCCATCCCAGTCCGCTGCGGACAGCCCACGACCTTTCCAGCACAGGTGCAGAATCCACAAACCCGCGACCTGTAAAATTTCCAATCTGCTCCTGCAATTGAAACACCATTTGCCTCAGTTGATCTTTTATTACCGAATGATAATCCTGACCATAAGCATACTTTGAGATCTTGTATTCTGACTGGAGCTGCTGTTGTGGATAATAGTTCTTCAAAAATGTGATCACTGTTTTTGCGCCCGGAATCAATTTCGTTGGATCAATTCTGAGGTCAAAATAGTTCTCCATATACTTCATGTTTCCATGCATTCCTTGTTGCAACCACGTTTCCAGTCGCCGTGCATCTTCATCGAGTCTTACTGCTTTTGCAATTCCACAGTAGTCAAACCCATTTGCCAATGCGAGTTGCTTAACGAGCCTTGTATGTTGATCTTTGTTTAACAAAACAGAATTGCAAAACTACAGTTGACGGAGTGTAGTGAATGTTATATTGTTCTTAGTTCTCGTTTCTTTACATTGTATTTCAAAGCATTTTTCAGGATAAATACCTGCCATGCAGAAACAAATCAACATCAAAGTACTCCCTTCGGAAGCCAATGATTCTGATAAGCTGAAGCAGATCATTGCGCAAGCCTGCTCCCAATCGGAAGAAAACATTAATGGTTACAACATACAAAAACAATCCATTGATGCCCGCGGCAAAACTATTTGGTTTCAGCTGAGCGTGAATGTTTTCATCAATGAGCCATATCAAAGTATTGAGATTTTAAAACCTGAATTGCAGGATGTACACAACGCTGCTAAGAGAGTAATTATCGTCGGAGCAGGGCCGGCGGGACTTTTTGCGGCTTTACGCCTGATCGAACACGGCATAAAGCCTGTTATTTTAGAACGTGGAAAAGATGTTCGTGCCCGAAGAAGAGACTTAGCTGCCATCAACAAGCTTGGCGAGATCAATCCCGAAAGTAACTATTGCTTTGGAGAAGGTGGAGCCGGCACTTACAGCGACGGAAAGCTTTACACCCGTAGCACAAAACGTGGCGATGTAAAACGGATTCTAAACATACTTGTTCACTTCGGCGCGACAGAAAAAATTCTGTATGAAGCGCACCCGCACATCGGAACAAACAAATTGCCCCACATCATCACTGCTATTCGGGAGCAAATTATTGAATGTGGCGGTGAGGTGTTGTTCAATAAAAAAGTAACTGATTTAATCATCGAAACAGATAAAATTGTTGGAGTAAAAACAACAGATGATCAAACCTTAAAAGCTGATGCAGTTGTGCTTGCCACAGGTCATTCCGCCAGGGACATTTTTCAGCTTCTGCGGTCGAGGAACATCGATATAGAATTTAAACCGTTTGCCCTAGGCGTTCGCGTGGAGCATCCGCAAGGTTTGATTGATTCGATTCAATATCACTGCTCCAACAGAGGAGATTTTTTACCGCCTGCGTCTTACAGCCTGGTACAGCAGGTACATGATAAAGGTGTTTTCTCTTTTTGCATGTGCCCCGGAGGAATCATCGCGCCTGCAGCAACAAGTCCCGGTGAAATCGTTGTTAATGGCTGGTCGCCATCCAAAAGGAACAACCCTTATGCAAACAGCGGCATCGTCGTAACCGTTGATGAAAGAATGACAAACAACTTCAGTAATCAAGGCGCACTTGCAGGAATGTTTTTTCAGCAGCTGGTGGAACAAAAAGCATATGCAGCCGGCGGCGGGAGGCTCGTTGCACCGGCGCAGCGGTTAATCGATTTTGCTGAAGGAAAAAGTTCGTCATCCCTACCCCACTGCAGCTATTTACCGGGAATTCATTCCGTCGATTTAGGTGAAGTTCTACCTACGACCATTCACCAGTGTTTGCAATCTGCGTTCAAACAGTTCGGGAAAAAAATGAAAGGATACTATACCAACGATGCTGTAGTTGTAGCGACAGAGTCACGAACGTCCTCGCCTGTTCGCATTCCGCGTGATGAAAGTCTTCAACACCCGCAGATTAAAAGGTTGTACCCGTGCGCTGAGGGAGCAGGTTATGCAGGTGGTATTGTGAGCGCTGCAATGGACGGAGAAAGAGTTGCTGATATGATAGCTGCCAATAATAATGATTCGTCTTTGTAAACCGCTCTTTGGTAAGCAGCAAAGCAACCTTTTGTGTAATTGTATTTCATGCTTGAATAATTCACCCTAATTTCACTAAAATCACTGCTATGAACTTGCTCGAAGCGAGGAATTTGAGAAAATATTTTGCCACGCAAAAAGCTGTCGACGACCTCAGTTTTGAAGTAAGCAAAGGAAGCATCTTCGGGCTTTTAGGACCGAACGGTGCCGGTAAAACAACTTTGCTGCGCATGATTACCGGCATTCTTTATCCGGATGCAGGAGAAATTCTTTTAGAAGGTCAGCGCTTCGATCCGATGAAAGATATAGAAACAATCGGGTACATGCCAGAGGAACGAGGTCTTTACAAAAAAATGAAAATCGGAGAACAGGCGCTCTACCTGGCACAATTGAAAGGATTGAAAAAAGAGACGGCCATGCAGTTGATCAAAAAATGGTTCGTGAAACTGGAAATGGAAAGCTGGTGGAGTAAAAAAGTGGAAGACTTATCCAAAGGGATGTCTCAAAAACTGCAATTCGTTACCACCGTGTTGCACAATCCGAAATTGATCATTCTTGACGAACCCTTCAGCGGGCTTGACCCCGTGAACAGCAATGTGATTAAAGACGAGATATTTCAACTTGCACGCAATGGGGCTACTGTTATATTCAGCACACACAGAATGGAACAGGTGGAGGAAATTTGCGATCACATTATTCTTGTAAATAAAGGAAAAAAGATCCTTGATGGCACAGTACGAAACATCAAACAAGACTTTAAAGAACATCTTTTTAAAATCGGTTTTGAACAACTCCCTTCTGCCGTGGAGAACGGAATATTTTCCATCGTGAAGCAGGAGGA
>JAEZJD010000215.1 GCA_023436425.1 Bacteroidota bacterium
GCACTCGTGCCGCTTACCGATAAAATTTTCACCCGCGTGGGAGCGTCAGACAATCTCAGCGCGGGCGAGTCCACTTTCATGGTGGAAATGAACGAAACGGCATCTATCATCAACAACATGAGCAGCCGTTCGCTCATCCTGCTTGACGAAATTGGACGGGGTACATCCACTTATGACGGTATTTCCATCGCGTGGAGCATTGCAGAATTCTTGCACAACTCTTCACATGAGCCGAAGACTTTTTTTGCAACGCACTATCACGAGCTGAACGAATTGGAAAATAAACTTCCCCGCGTAAAAAACTTTCACGTAACCAACAAAGAAGTTGGGAATAAAATAATATTCCTGCGTAAGCTTGCTCCCGGGGGCAGCACACACAGCTTTGGAATTCATGTGGCGAAGATGGCAGGAATGCCTGTGTCGTTGATAGAACGGGCTAAAGACGTGCTGAAGCAACTTGAAGCAAGCCACGTTGACACAATTACTGAAAATGTGAAGCAGCTTTCCGCACCGCGTCTCCAACTGAACATTTTCGATGCGCATACGCAGACATTTGAAGAAATCCGTAAAATGCTCGAAGGCATTGATATCAACCGCTTAACGCCTGTGGAAGCGCTGCTGAAACTAAATGAAATAAAGTCTTTGCTGAAGTAATCACTTCGCATCGAACCAAACTTTTTTTTGCTCGTTCCAGTCTCCGTTGTAGTTAATGAACAATTCTTCATCCGCATTGATATTTCTCACCGCTTTAATGCAGATTATTTGCTCTTTAAAGTTCATGGCGTACTCGCAATTTGCAGAATAAGAATGGTTATATATCGGTACAAGTCCTAAAGCCATACAGATCTGATTTTTCTTTTCGCCCCATTCAAAAATGTAGTCGTGCAGCAATGTTTTATCGACCAATTTCCTTTCCTCTGATGACAATACAATTACCGGTGCGATTTCAATGATGGCATTTTCCGCGATCGGCTGATGAGTGAAAACACCACGACCTCTTTTTTTTGTTTGTCTCACATGCACGGCGGGCAGTAAAAAATTCAACGTCTTCAAACTCATCTCTAAACAGTTTACTTTGCAAATTAATTCCATTCACACAACCGTAATTTTGACGCTATGTCTTTGGAAACACTGAAATTGGAATTGGAACATGTGCTGAACAGCGGGGACAGACAAATTATAAAAACTTTCCTCGATGATCAGAACATTAGTGACGTAGCGGAACTTATTTACGATATGCCTGAGTATGAAGATCAGATCGTTTCGAACATGTCCATTCATCGTGCTTCAGGTGTTTTCAAAATTCTGGAGTTTCCCACACAGCAGGATATTATTCAGAAACTTCCGCCTGGAAAAACTGCCGAACTACTGAACGAGTTGCCTCCCGATGACCGTACATCGCTTTTGGAAGATTTACCCGAAGATGTTGAGCGTGAGTTGATAAAACTTTTAAATCCGCAGGAGCGGAGAATCACCTTGTCGCTGCTTGGCTATCCCGAAAACAGCGTAGGCAGGTTGATGACGCCTGATTACGTGTACGTGTATGAAAACGATTCTGTGGCAGATGTGTTGAACACCATTCGCAGAGTGGGTAAGAACAGTGAAACAATCGATGTGGTGTATGTAATCAATGAAAAAGGTGAATTGCTGGACGACATCAGAATACGGGAATTTATTTTGGCGCACCCGCAGCAGAAAGTAAATGAATTGATGGATGACCGCGTGATTGCGTTAAACGCATATGATGATCAGGAGGTAGCCAACGATGCTTTTAAAATGAACAACAGGGTGGCATTGCCCGTCGTGAGCAACAGTAATAAGCTACTCGGCATTGTCACAATCGATGATGTGCTCTGGGTGGCAAGTGAAGAGTTCAGTGAAGACATGCAGAAGATAGGCGGTACGCAGGCATTGGATCAGCCCTATCTCGAAATGCCGTTGATGCAGCTGTTTAAAAAAAGAGTAGGGTGGTTGATTATTCTGTTCTTCGGTGAATTACTTACCGCTACTGCCATGGCCTACTTCGAAGAAGAAATTGCAAAAGCATTGGTGCTGACGCTTTTTATTCCCCTGATTATTTCAAGCGGTGGTAACAGTGGATCGCAGGCATCCACATTGATTATTCAGGCAATGGCGGTGGGAGAAATTTCTCTTAGAGACTGGTGGCGTGTCATGAAAAGAGAAATTCTATCGGGTCTGCTGCTTGGAGCTGTGTTAGGCATTATCGGCTTTCTACGAATTTTTGTGTGGCACGCCGTGCGACCAAACGTGTACGGAGAGCACTGGCTATTTATAGGATTGGTGGTCGGCTTAGCCTTGCTTGGGGTCGTTCTTTGGGGTACGCTTTGCGGCAGTATGCTCCCGCTGATTCTCAAACGGCTTGGTGCTGACCCTGCAGTGAGTTCTGCCCCCTTTGTCGCCACTCTCGTCGACGTTTCAGGTCTCGTCATTTACTTTTCAGTTGCCTATCTGCTGCTCACGGGCCGGCTTTTATAACATTAGCGGGCACTATTTTGGTTTATCTTCTTTTTTGCTGATTTTCGCTGGCAAGAAGAGTTCACAAGTTCAAGTTTCCAAGTTGACGTGTTGCAGTTTACTTCAGTAAGTTGAATGGCAACCGGTGAACCCGTGAACGGTTAAACAAAAAAATATGTGTGGGATTGTTGCATATATAGGTACCAGAGAAGCTTATCCCGTTTTGCTCAAGGGATTAAAACGACTCGAATACAGAGGTTATGATAGCGCCGGCATCGGAATCATAAACGAGGATAAAGGAATAGAAGTACACAAGAAAAAAGGGAAAGTTGCCGATCTTGAAGAAACGCTTCAGGGAAAAAATTTGAGTTCACACGCTGGTATAGGGCACACACGATGGGCTACACATGGTGAACCAAACGATGTCAATGCCCATCCGCACGTGTCTGCCAGCGGACAATTGGCAATGATTCACAATGGCATAATAGAAAATTATGCGCAGCTGAAAAATGAACTGAAACGAAAAGGCTACACCTTCAAAAGCGATACGGACACCGAGGTGTTGCTCAATTTTATCGAGGACATCCGCAAGAATAATGATTCCTCTCTTGAGGAAGCTGTCCGAATTGCATTAAAAAGAATTGTGGGTGCCTACGTGATTGTGTTGCTTGATGCAGAAAATCCGAATACCATCATTGCTGCAAGAAAAGGAAGTCCGCTCGTGATCGGAATTGGTAAAAACGAGCATTTCCTTGCCTCGGACGCTTCTCCGATCGTGGAATACACCAAAGAAGTTGTTTATGTGAATGATTATGAAGTGGCTATTATAAAGCCCGATGAATTGATACTAAAAAATCTCGGCAACGAGAGGCAAACTCCCTTCATTACCAAGCTCGATATGGAGTTGGCAGCTATTGAAAAGGGCGGCTACGATCACTTCATGCTAAAAGAAATTTTTGAGCAGCCGCAAACAATTTGCGATTCGCTGCGGGGAAGGTTAGATCCTGATGCCGGTACAATAACCATGAGCGGCATAAATAAATATGCGGAGCAGATTATTAATGCCAAACGCATTGTAATCGTTGCGTGTGGAACAAGCTGGCATGCGGGATTGGTTGCCGAATACATCTTTGAAGAATTGTGCAGAATTAATGTGGAAGTTGAATATGCTTCCGAATTCCGTTACCGTAATCCGGTGATCAGCGAAGGCGATGTAATTATCGCCATTTCTCAAAGCGGAGAAACTGCAGACACGCTGGTTGCCATTGAAAATGCAAAAGAAAAAGGCGCCATCATTTTAGGTGTTGTGAATGTGGTGGGATCATCAATTGCACGAGTGTCTCACGCCGGCTCTTACACGCACGCCGGACCCGAAATCGGCGTTGCTTCAACAAAAGCTTTCACGGCACAACTGGCAGTGCTTACGATGATAGCTCTCAAGATTGCCCATGATAAAGGTACTTTGGATGAGGAACGATACAGGCATTTGCTGAACGAACTGCACGCCATTCCGGATAAGGTTTCAGCAATACTTGAAAACACAGATGATGTGAAGAAACTGGCTGAAAAGTATAAGGACGCAGACGATTTTCTTTATCTCGGACGCGGCTACAACTTTCCCGTCGCTTTGGAAGGTGCACTGAAGCTTAAAGAGATTTCTTACATCCATGCAGAAGGCTATCCTGCTGCGGAAATGAAGCATGGACCCATTGCGCTTGTTGATGAAACACTCCCCGTCGTCTTCATTGCTACGAAGGATTCTTATCACCAGAAGATCGTAAGTAATATGCAGGAAATAAAAGCCAGGAAAGGAAAAGTAATTGCCGTGATCTCTGAGGGTGACGAACAAAGCATCTCCTTAGCGGACGACGTGATACAGGTTCCCGAAGCTGATGAAATCGTGGCGCCAATGCTAAGTGTGATCCCGATGCAGTTGCTCGCATATTATATCGGAGTAGCCAAAGGGCTGGATGTGGACAAACCACGAAATCTTGCCAAATCCGTAACAGTTGAATAACCCCTCATGAATGAAATCTATAAG
>JAEZJD010000024.1 GCA_023436425.1 Bacteroidota bacterium
ACGTTTTGTCGTGACGAGTACAACACCGTTTGTTGCGCGGGAACCGTAAATCGCTGTAGCAGATGGTCCCTGCAAAATTTGTATGTCTTCAATGTCGGAAGGGTTTAAACCAGCAAGAGGATTGGAAGAACTTGTGTAACCGAAACTTACATCTTCATTTGACTGAATTTGCACACCGTCAATAACATACAATGGCTGCGTACGCCCTAGGGAGCTAATACCGCGAATGTTTACAGAGATACCACCGCCCGGCTGCCCGGAGTTTTGCGTCACGTACACGCCGGCAGCACGACCCTGAATGGCTTGCTCCACGGTAGTGTTAACCGTTTTTTCAATTTCTTTGGCAGAAACCGATGTTTGTGCACTAGTCAGATTGGCTCTTCGTGCCCGACCGTAACCCACAACAACGACATCGCTCAATGCTCCCTGGCTGCTGGCAAGCGCAACAGTGACGTTATCTCTGTCGCTGATACTTACCTCCTGTTGCTGCATGCCTACATACGTTACCACCAGTGTTCTTGCATTGGAGGGAACATTAAATGAGAACTTACCGGTTGCATCAGTGGTGGTGGCAACCGTACTCCCTTTTACACTAACAGTGGCACCCACCAATGGTGTTTGCTTGTCATCCAAAACAGTCCCTGTCACTCTTCGGTTCTGAGCGAAGGAAGCGGAAAAAATGAAGGAAGCTATTAGCAGTATAAGCACCTTCAAACTGGAAATTTTCCTCATATAGCTTATTTTATTTTTTAAACAGTTTCGAACTAATAGATGCAATCGGTTGCATATATTTTTTTAAAAAAAGGTTTTTAAGAACATTGGCTTTTTATGGTTGAAGGAATCTAAGCAGAAGCAGTCTCGAAAACACATTACAGCAAGCAACCGTTCAATCAATTTCGGTAATGCACTACGACTACCAAAATTATAACTTAACAAACTTTAAATTGATACTTTTTTAGCTATTACAGGTATTTTTTTAATATGATAAAAGTCATATTCGCGAATGTTGTCTACCTGCAAAGGATTCCTGATCTTTATATGATCTGATACTTTTTTGCAGAACGAAGTGATACTTTTACCCCTTTGCTTACTATGAATACAAAAGTGCTAAGAGAAATTACGCCCCTCACCCCGAGCGATTGCTTCACTATTTTTCAGCGATATAAAACCGGTTTTGATTTTCCAATCCATTACCACGAAGAGTGTGAGTTAACGTTTATTGAAAACGCAGCCGGCGCAAAAAGGGTGGTTGGAGACAACATTGAAGAAATCGGTAGCATAGAACTCGTTCTCTTGGGACCAAATGTTCGACACGGTTGGTTTACCCACAAATGCACTGCCTCCGAAATATTTGAAATTACCATTCAGTTTCATCGTGATCTTTTCGACGATCGGTTTCTCCAGCGAAACCAAATGGCATTCATCAGAAGCCTGCTTGAGCGCTCAACGCGAGGTGTCGTTTTTTCGGTAGAAGCATCTGAAAACATCCGCTCCAGATTAATTGACCTTACAAAGAAAAGTGGCTTCGATTCTGTTCTCGAACTAATGTCCATCCTGCACGACCTTTCGATATCGAGAAATTTCAGAATGCTTTCGAATGTGTCGTTTGCAACGCAGGAAAAAAAGCAATACAACAGCAGGCGGGTAGAAACAATTATGACTTACCTGCACAAACACTTCGATAAGAACATAACATTATCCGAAGCTGCAAAACTGGCTGCAATGAACGAAATTGCGTTTAGCAGGTTTTTCAAGTCCAGGACAGGAAAAACGTTTATTGATACTCTTACTGAAATAAGATTGGGACACGCATCTAAAATGCTGATAGAAACTACGCAAAGCGTAAATGAAATTGCTTACAAGTGTGGCTTTAACAACATCTCTAATTTCAACCGGATCTTCAAAAAGAAAAAAGCCTGCACACCAAAAGAGTTTAGAATGACATACAATTCTTCAGGTGTTGGAACCTTTGTGTAGATGCTGAACGCTAACAAATGCGGGGCAGCTGCTCGCCCGTGAGAAAATTGATCACCCTTTTACCGCCGATTTTACTTTTCATCACCACCTTGCCCGGATGATCGTTCACTACTTCGCCGATTATTGCGGCATTCGTTCCTTTAATATCTTTCCTTAACTGCGCAACAAAATCCCGAGCTATCGTTTCATCGACAACGGAAATAAAAATTCCTTCGTTGGCAACATACAACGGATCCAAACCAAGCATTTCACAAGCCCCTTCTACTTGCTCATTGACGGGAATATCCTTTTCGGCTAACTGAAAACCAAATCCGGTTAATTCTGCAATTTCATTCAACACTGATGCTACGCCACCACGTGTTGGGTCACGCATGAAATGAATATGCTTTCCAAATCTTTTAAAAAGCTTTGCAACTACATGATTGAGATTGGTAGTATCACTTTTGACATCGGTTTCAAACTCCAGACCTTTCCTCTTGCTCATGATAGCAATGCCATGATTTGCCACTTCTCCGCTTACTATTATGGAATCGCCAACACGAATATTTTTGTGATGAATGTCGGCATCAGAATGAACGACGCCGATACCGGTGGTATTGATAAAAATTTCGTCGCCTTTTCCCTTTTCCACCACTTTCGTGTCGCCGGTTACAATCTGAACACCTGCCGCCCACGCAGCCTGTTTTATGCTCTGTAAAACTCTCCAGAACGTTTCGATTGTAAGACCTTCTTCGATAATAAAACTGAGGGTGAGGTACTTTGCTTCTGCTCCGCACATTGCGAGATCATTGACGGTTCCGTTTACTGCCAGTTCACCAATATTGCCACCGGGGAAAAAAATCGGCGATACCACATAACTGTCCGTACTCACAGCAATTTTATCACTGATATTCAGGATAGCGCCATCGTGCTGCTGATCCAATGCATCATTTTTGAGAACATTGAAAACACCACTCTGAAGCAGGCGGTGTGTTAGCAATCCACCGCTGCCATGACCTAGCGTGATCACCTCAAAGTCAAACTTTGGCAAGGGACATTCCAGCATCATGAGCACACCTCTTTTTTTACGCCTTGATAATGGTAATAAGCCGCACAGGCACCTTCGCTGCTCACCATAGGCGCACCAACCGGATGCTCCGGTTTGCACCTATTGCCAAAATGGGGACAATGAAATGGCTTTTTCAATCCTTTCATTATTTCTCCACTGATGCAGTCATCATTTCCATCAACGACAGTGTTCGTCAAATTAAATTTTACACGTCCATTGAATTGTTTGTACTGTTCATTTACTTCGTAACCGCTCAAGGCAATCTCACCGAGGCCTCTCCAACTTCTATTGCTCACATCAAACACCTGGTGGATTGTTTCTTTCGCCAGCTGATTTCCATGACGCTGCACACTTCTCGCATATTGATTTTCTACTTTACATCTTCCGCTTTCCAACTGCTGCACAGCCATTAAAATTCCCTGCAGCAAATCCAACGGTTCAAATCCCGACACCACAATCGGTGTTTTGTATTTTGAGCAAATCGGATAATATTCATCTAAACCCATGACAGCACACACATGACCGGCGGCAAGGAAAGCATCTATTTTATTTTCCCCATCAGCCAGAATAGCTTCCATGGCAGGTGGCACCAACACATGCGATGCAAGGATGCTGAAGTTTTTTGCACCGAGACGATGCGCATGCACAACACTCAATGCATTTGCAGGTGCAGTCGTTTCGAAACCTACAGCAAAAAATACGATTTCTTTGTCTGGGTTTTTTAAGGCAATGCTAACTGCCTCGAGTGGCGAATACAAAATGCGAACGTCAGCACCTTCAGCTTTTACCTGCAGCAAACTTTTTGCTGTTCCGGGCACGCGGAGCATATCACCGAACGAGCAGAGAATAACATTTTGTTGCTGCGCAAGTGAAATGGCTTCATCAATAATGCCGATCGGTGTAACGCACACGGGACAGCCGGGACCGTGAACCATTGTGATGTGGCTGGGCAACATTTCGAGCAATCCGTTTTTGACGAGACTATGCGTTTGGCCCCCGCATATCTCCATAATAGTCCACGACTGGGTAGTGATGCGATGCAATTCTTCGATGTATTTGTGCACCAACTCCTCGTTTCTGAATTCACTTAAATATTTCATGCAAATTCATTTTCTATTTCCTCCAACTCTCCCATTTGGCGGAGGTAAGTGAACGTTTTTTGAGCTTCTTCTTCATCTATTTTCGAGATACCTATGCCCACATGCACCAGCACGTAGTCGCCTTCAGATGCGTCAGGCAACATGCAGAGGTTTACGTCTTTCACAATGCCGGCAAACGACACCTTACCTGCTCTGAACGCCGGATCGTTGCTCTCGTTTATCGAGACTATTTTTCCGGGAATGGCTAAACACATATTGATGTACTTTGAACTAATAACTCAGAACTTGTTTTCGAAAATCTGTTGCTTTCTTCCACTATTTGTTGATATGCCAACTGCCCAAACGAAATACACTCATCGTTTGGCGAGAGTTGTTGATGAAAGAAAAGGCCGTAGTCTTCATGAAGGAGATCGATCAAAAGATCAACCAGCAACGTGTTTTGGAAAACTCCACCGCTGAACGCAATTTTTCTCACATTCCTTTGTGAGGCAACATTCTCCACCAGCTTTGCCAGTGAGTAGTGAACCTTGTAAGCAATGAATTTTTTATCTTTTTGCCTCGCTATGTCGTCGACGATTTCCGTTATCATATGTTGCCAATCTATGATGTTGTCTCTGCAGGTAAAAGAATAAGCATCAGTAGAATTTTCAGAGTATGTTGCCGCTAATGCTTCCAATCTCATGGCGGCTTCACCTTCAAAACTGTTAGAATCAGCAACACCTAACAATGCAGCAATGCCATCGAGCAACCTTCCCATGCTTGAAGTTTGTACTGAATTGTTTTGGTGCAGAACGCTATGAAAAAAATTCCATTCGTCATTCGTGAACTTGCTTCGCAGCAGCTGGAGAGCAGCTGGATTTTTCCGCCCCAACGCTAACGCGGAAAGTCTCGGCTCCCTCGCGATCTTATCACCGGCTATTAATGGAAAGTATCGCAGATGTGCAATGCGATGTATTGTATCATCACAATATTCAAAAAACTCTCCTCCCCAAATGTTGCCGTCATCGCCGTAACCGGTTCCATCCCAAACCACACCAAAAACCGCATCGTTGCCGTGCATCAGATTGTTTTCTGCTAAAACAGCTGCAAAATGTGCTTTGTGATGTTGAATTTCAGTGAGTGGAAGATTTTTCTTTTGCGCTAAATCTCTCCCCACATCGGAAACAAAATATGCGGGATGACTGTCAACAAGAATTTTCTCTGGCGTGAAACTCAGAATATCCGTCAAATGTTTTAATGTATGATCGAAGCTTTGCTGCGCTTCGTACGAACTCTGATCTCCTAAATACTGACTGATGTAGCAACGTTTGTCATCGGCTATGGCGAAGCTGCTTTTCAATTCACCGCCCATAGCAAGTGTTGGCACAAGCGGTCGCATTGGAGCTGCAAAATAATTTGGCGCCAGCCCCCGCGATCTTCTCAAAATAATTTTTTGCTCATGCCGCGGCGAAATCGTGATCACACTATCGTCCTGCGGAATCAAAATATCCCTGTCATAAACAAGGAAAAGATCTGCAATCCCTTTCAGTTCGCTTAACACCTCATCATCTTCGAATAAAATTGGAGAGCCACTCACATTTGCGCTGGTGGCAATTAGCGGCTTTTGGAAATCGACGGCAACCAATGCAAGCAGCGGTGAGTAAGGAAGCATGACGCCGATCCGGTGTAGTCCCGGTGCTACCAAATCAGGCACAATTGCGGTTGAAAAATTTTCTTTCAACCGGCACAGAACAATGGGAGCTACCGGGCTTTGCAGCGCTTTTTTTTCCGCAACACTTAGCGCAACATCTTTCTCAGCTGCCTCGATGTTCGGATAAAGAACAGCGAATGGCTTGACCGGACGATGTTTGTTTCTGCGCAAGGCGTTTATTGCGGCACGATTGGTTGCATCACACATGAGGAGATAACCGCCGATTCCTTTCACAGCAACTGTGCATCCGTCCTGCAAAGCCATAGTTGTTTGTCGAAGAATACTGGTGTAATCGGTCCCGAGGCATTCACCTTTGTTGTCGTGCAGGTACATCTTTATTCCACAATCGCAACACAAATTCGTCTGACTGTAATAGCGTCTGTCCGTTGGGTCGTTGTATTCTGCTAGGCACTCACCACATTGTTGGTAAGCTTTCATCGTGGTACCAGAACGGTCGTAAGGAAGATCACCAATTATAGAGTACCTCGGTCCACACGAAGTACAAGTGATAAATGGATAACGAAAGCGACGGCTTCTTTCATCGAAAAGGTCCTTTCTGCAATGCTCGCATAATGCGAAATCGGGAGTGATTAAAAGATCTGAAATTGTCAATACATTGCTTCCCTGAATAGAAAAGTCGTTGAAATCACAAAATGGTATTTTGGCAACAGCGTGTTCAGTAATATGCGCATTAGCGGGCGGGTGGCAAATAACGGCGTCACAAAAGTCATTTACTATTTCTTTATCTGCAGTAGCAATGATGTGTACCCCATCTGTAGTGTTGTTCACCCAACCTTTAACATCCAGCTGCTTTGCTGCGCGGTAGACATGCGGACGAAACCCAACGCCCTGCACCAAACCTTTAATATGAATATGAATCGTTTCCATTAAACTAACTGTGGATGCGGCACATGGTGACGCAGCCATTTGCACCAGTCCTCGAGTCCTGTTTCCTTCAGAGCAGAAACTTTAATGAATTTCAACAAAGGATTAATCTGCAATGCACTTGTCTTGAATTTTTCTACATCGAACGGCACATACGGAAGCAAGTCAATTTTATTTATCACACACACCTGCGAACTAAAAAACATGTCGGGATACTTCGCAGGTTTATCATCACCTTCTGTTACAGATGCTATCACCACACGAACGCCTTCACCCAGGTCGAACATAGCGGGACAAACAAGATTCCCGACATTTTCGATGAATACTACTGAGTCATTTTCCGGATTCAAGTGCTCCACTGCATGAAACACCATGTGTGCATCAAGGTGACAACCTTTGCCTGTATTGATTTGCACCACCGGAGTACCTGTAGCGTGAATACGTTTAGCATCATTGCTTGTTTGCTGATCTCCTTCAATTACATAACACTTCAGTTCGTCACCAATTCTTTGTAAGGTCTTTTCAAGTAACATGGTTTTTCCAGAGCCGGGCGAACTCACGAGGTTCAGTGCGAGGAGATTTTTACGTAAAAAATGTTCTCTGTTCTTTTCTGCAAGTAGATTGTTTTCGTACAGCACATCCTGTTCCACTTCCACTACCGATTTGGTATGCTGACCGTCGTGTACGTGTGAGTTTTTGGCAATGCCGTGATGGCGGTGAAGGTGATCACGATCAGCTATCAGACAAATTTTTTTGCCGTGCAGATGATCAAAGCTGACGGAAGAGGCATCATTACAACCGCAAGTAGCGCACATGTTTTTTGATTTTAGAGTTGAAGTGTGGTAATTGTTGGAAGTTGCACAGTAATCATTTACCTGCGACTGCGGTTCTTTTTATAACGTACACCATAAAAAAAACTATAATCAGCAACAAAGGCCATGCGTACAATGCATGCTCCGATTCAACAAAAAAATGGGTGATCGTAAATCCTTCTGTGTGTCCGTGACCTTCATGTGCAAATACTGAAAACGGGAGTGCAAAAGCAGCCAGTGCAAACAACAAAATTTTCATGTTCTTTTTTTGTAAAGGTTGTAATCATTGCTTTGTTATTTGATAAACCACATCATACCCCGAAATGATATCTATTCTGAAATCGATGATAGCCGTCACTGGTTTTTGAAATGCAATTTTCACATCGTGTTTTGCTGTGATCAACTTCATAAGAATCCATGCACGTATGGGATACCTTGGCACCTTCAAAATGGGAGAGGAAAATGACACATATTTCAAATCCTTCCGAACTAAACCAACCTCCTGCAGAAGTGGACATCTTCAGAAAAGACTTACAAACGCAGATGCTGAACAAGCTTTGGGAGCTGCAAACACGAGATCGCTACATCAGCAACGAAAGCATCAAACAACTTGCTGAAGAATTCGATTTGTCCTTTGTTGAAGTAGAAGGGGTTGTTTCTTTCTATCACTTCTTTCATAGGAAACCGGCAGGCAAATACACCATCTATTTAAATAATAGCATCGTTGCTGATCTGAAAGGATTCAGTCGTATCAAAGACGCCTTTGAACGCGAAACGGGCGCAACGTTTGGGTCTGTCGATCGCACCGGAACGTTCGGACTTTTCCTCACACCGTGTATCGGACTGAGTGATCAGGAGCCTTCAGCGCTGATAAACTTCTATCCTTTTACTCACCTGAATGCAATCAAAGTCAAAGAAATTATTTCCAAATTAAGAGATGGAATTGCACCGGAAACGTTTTGCGACGCACCGGCGAACAACATTCGCTACACGCCTGAACATTCTGTTTTCTTCCGCAACTTTCTCTCTGGTTCTTCATTAAATAAATTATCGAAACTGCAACCCGAAGGCGTAATCGAACAAATAAAACGATCAGAGCTGGCAGGACGCGGTGGTGCTTACTTTCCGACATGGAAAAAATGGGAGGCAGCCAAATCGCAATCAGGCTCGCCGAAGTTTATTGTTTGCAATGCAGATGAAGGTGAGCCCGGTACATTTAAAGATCGCGTGTTGATGAACACGCAAGCGTCATCACTAATCGAAGGCATGATCATTTGTGGTTACAGTGTTGGCGCAGCGTGCGGAATAATTTATTTGCGTGGCGAGTACCAATGGCTGAAGTCAACGCTGCAGAAAACAATCAATAACTATTACGCTGCAGGTTTGCTGGGTCAAAATTGTGCGCAAATCGAGGGCTTTGACTTTGACATCCGTATCCAAATTGGGGCAGGATCCTATGTGTGCGGCGAAGAGACGGCTTTGCTGCAATCGCTTGAAGGAAAACGTGGTGAACCGCGAACAAAATGGTATTTCCCCGTCGAACGAGGCTATTTACAATTGCCCACCATTATTAATAATGTAGAAAC
>JAEZJD010000036.1 GCA_023436425.1 Bacteroidota bacterium
CCCCCATTGTCCCTTGATCTATATTAAAATCATCCCTAGACGGACAATATTTATCAATGTTATGACCACGACGCCAAGAAAGATCCAACGCAATGAAGTTCTCAACGCCACTTCATTAGCTATAACAAAGCCCGCCCATATACACATAATTTGAAAACCCATGCAGGGGAACATCAGCCGCACGCCACCACCACTTGAAAGCTTAAGAACATCGTCACCCAACAAGTTTGTGCTGTAGCCGAATAAGCCGACAAAAAACTGCGTGGCTCCCAGGAGGAAAGACCTGAACCAGCTAACGAGATCAATGTATTTATCAAAGAACGGGCTATAGTAGCCAATGGGATTTGCTAATGCTTTAAACACGAGAATGATAAAATAGAGAACGAAGAAACTTATCCCAAACTTGATGAGATAGTTTGCCAGCGTTTTCTCCTTTAAATATTTTCCAAAAGTTAAAGTCATTGCTATTTCTTACTTCTGATTTTGCGATTGGAACTTCTTTCTGTCACGGTACTTTTTCACGCCATACGCCACACCAGCGGCTATCAATATTCCTGCGCCGCCATCTATCGGCGTTTCCGTTACAGGATCCGGATCTTCATTATCGGGCATCGTGCTGAACTGTGCCACTGCAGCTACTGACGTAAAAGTGCATATGGCAAATGCAAAAAATATTTTCTTCATGGTACTCAGTTTCATATGCGGGTTATTGAACGATGATTTTTTGATTGTACTGCGTGGCTGCGTTGCCCAGCTGCACCGAGTGCAACCCCTTTTTAACATATGAGGGCAACACAACATCTTCAGAGAAGTATCCTCCAACGTGTTCGAAAGATTTTTCGAAAACCTTCTGCCCGGCAGCATTGGAAATTATTACCAGGTATTTTCCCGGCTGCAGCTCCGGAACGTCGATGGTGATGACACCGGTTCTCACCGGATTTGGATACACCAGCAGCTGCTTGTTTACACTTTTCGGAGAAGCCTTTACCTCTGTTTTGGGAGCCGACATAATGATTCGGAAACGGTTGTAAAAGGTGGCGCTGTCTGCACTAAAGCTAAAAGGCACAACAGTACTTCCTGCAGCATTCAAGGGGTACATTTTGTTTTCATACCTGTCCTGCAGATACGCTTCCACGCCAGCGCCGAACCTTTCGCCTGTTATTTTTAAGCTGTAGTTAAACTCAGGTGCTAACTTCCACATGCGTAATTGAATCGTGTCAGCACTGAGCAGCGGACGTCCTTCAACACCCAACGTTGCATTATTTCTTACGATGGCGATATTTTCATCGCTGTTGATAAACTTTTCTGCGTCCTCCATGCCAACAGCAGTATTAAAGTCTCTGCGAAAAGCAACAGCTGTAGCGTCTTGCATTTGTCGGTTTTCTTGCAGCCTTCCATTTTCATAAAGTTGCACAGTGAACTTTGCAGGCTCCGTGTTTTGCACCTTCATTCCCTTATTACTGTAGGTAGATGCTTTGTTGCTTTC
Organism: Bacteroidota bacterium; assembly: GCA_023436425.1. Taxonomy (GTDB): domain Bacteria; phylum Bacteroidota; class Bacteroidia; order Chitinophagales; family Chitinophagaceae; genus Flavisolibacter. Next base: position 1,487 of record JAEZJD010000036.1, read on the forward strand.
GGTAAATGTAATTACCGGATTTGCGGCACTTGTTTGCACAAATATTGCCTGACCTGCCTGGATGTATTGAGTTAGTCCACCTGCCGATGCACTTCCGCTTGTATAACTAATATAAGCGCCACGATTACCGACTGTAGGATCCCACACCCAATAAGTAGGGTTGACCCCGGTCTTACTGATCGCATTAAAATCAACCGGACTCCAGTAAGGATTTGAAATCAGGCTGTAGCCGTTCTCTACGTTAGATAATTTCCCTGCAGCATCAGCTGTTCCGCCGTTCACTGAAGCACCGCTGTTGTTGTAGGTAACAGTACCAGTAATAAGAGACCCCTTTGCACGCAATACAGTGTAGCCATGCTGAAAGTTCCTGTTGTCTGTTGTGCCTGTCGCAATGTTCGTCAACGTAAGTTCGACAGGGTCTCTGTCCCCATATACAAACACACGGTAACCGCTAAAAGGGTTCAGTTTAAGTACATCTGTATTGGCTAGTGCTTCATACGCACTGGTAGTTGTATTGAATGTATACACGTTGGCAGACCCGGAGGTGCTGGCATCAAAACCGTTGGAGCCGGTTTTACTTCCTGTAACAAAAATGCCCCGGTTTGCCACGTAAGTGCCTTTGCCTTCCTGCCAGTTTGTTTGAATAGTGGCGGCGGAGCGAACACCTGCAGCTAACTGCCTGTAAGCACGGCGACCCGGGATATAAGTTTCAACCGTCACATCGCCATTGATGGCGCCACCTGTTCCCAATGCTGCAATACGTGCCGTTCCCGTGCCATCTGCTTTCATGGTGAGATTGCCATTCGCATTTAGAGTTGCAGATGAACCAACCGATAAAACACCTGCGGGAACAATATTGAGGGCACTTCCTAAAGTAGCTGATGCATTATTATTAAGTGTAAGAGCAAGCAAATCGTTAGCGCCTGTTGTAAAGTTGAGGGTTCCTGCAGCGCCACCGATAACGAGATTAGATGTTGGAGAACCGGAGAGTGTACCATTACCGATGACTGCGCCGTTGATGGTGAGAGAATTTGCACCGATGGAAAGGTTCCCAGACGTTAAGGTAAGTGCAGTGACAGTAGCATTTTTCGCTAGCGTTACCCCTGCTATATTGTTTACAGTAATATTATTGAAAGTTGTAGCGTTGTTCCCGCCGATGGCTTGTGCAATCGCTCCGTTGAAAGTAATTGTTTCAGTTCCTTTGTTGTAAGTGCCGTTGTTCGTCCAGTTGCCTTTTAACGCAAGAGGAATTGACGGGGTAGAAAAAATAACATTCGCCCCGATCTGAAGATTTCCTAAAACCGTGAGTAGCGTTGAGCCGGTAGCCGTAATTGTATATGTTCCCCCCGTCGACTCAAATGACAGATTCCCATATGTTTTTCCAGCAAAAGAGGCTGATGGCGACGCTCCCGGAGCACCTCTGTATATGAAGTTGCTTGCAGGTTCTAAAATCATCCTGTCTAAAATATCTGTCACTGCTTTAGTGGTATTGTGAACGTAAGTTCCTCCACTTGCGATTACGGCAGTTGCAGCGATTGATTTCTTTGAATCATATTCGATAACCAAATTGAATTGTCCGTTTCCTGGATTGCTATTAATGACTTGACCGCCGCTTGCTATTGTTAAGTCCGTGCCGTTGCCGTCTTTAACAGTAAAAGGATTGTTCAATATTAGAATGCCTCTGACGATTAACTGATCCGCCTCAACGGAGCTGGTGACCGAAATTTGGGCATCTGAGCGGATTTCTATTGCACTACTTGACAACGTAGGCGCTGCAGTAGCAGCAACCCATGCAGAACCATCCCATCTTTGCCAATTAGATACAGTCGCCCATGTACCCGCTGCTCCCGTTGCTGTCCTATAATCGTCAGTTGAAGGAGTTTGTGCCATTAATGCATTGAAGCACAAAGGGAACAATGCCGACAATAGAATACAATAGAGTTTCCTCATATACAAATAAATTTTGCTTATTGTTTTTAGCAATAAAATGAACTTACGAGCACAAGGCTGCGTGAGTTAACGGTCCACTGGAAAAAAGGGATAAGAGGAATTCGAAAGGATACGTGGTCTTCTAAAGTGTCAGATTAATAGACTGTCACTCTTGCGAGTTGCTTGTCGGCAATCCGAACGGAAAAATTTTTAGGTCGTAGCGAGGATCTTCTGTCTGTCGTCGGTTCTTCTATTGGATATTGTTCTGTAAAATTAATCAGCACTTTTTTTTTCTTTTTGTTCATTTTTGTTCATTGTATCATCTTAACATTCTCGGTATAACGGTGATCAGCACCCGCTGTAAGCAGCAATGATATTAACCGCACATACATGTAAAAAGACTCGGAATATCGGAAGCCAAATTCAAACAATTACCTAGTAGACAAAGGACTCCGGCTATCATGAAATTTTTTGAACCTGATATAACCCGTTTTTCAATGAGGTGCTCTATCTGCTGATCTATTTTACTGTTATAATTCTTAGATATATTCCTCGTCGTGAGCAAATAAAGAAGCGTTTTATATTTCCTGGAAATGAAGTAGTAATTTGAAGGAGGTGTTGTTTCTAACAGTTGCTGTGCTTCTTTTTTAGCTCCGACATGCGATAAACAGTACGCCCTTATCAGATTTATTTGCTGAACAAGGTCATTACAGATGATTTCATCATCAGATTCCAAAGGACCCACCTCGTCCAAATAGGTCAATGCTTCTGCATGGTAGCCTGTCAAAGCCAATCCTTCTGAGAAAGTGAGTTCGAAACACGGAAAATCGGCGTATTTATCTGCGGGGGGGCGTACATTCTTGTAAAATTCCTGCGCCTTTTCGAGTATTTCAGTTGCTTTCCTTTCTTTAATGTGGTAATGGAACAGGCAAGTTGCAAAATAACGACCGCTCACAAAGGGATGAATTGTGTGGTCAGGCTCATAACGGGTCAAATCTTTGTAATGTCTCTTGAACATCTCATTGTCCATCGTCAGCCAGTACCTAAAAGCAAGGAGAGAGTGACCAAAGATCTGCGCTTCTTTTGTTTTCTTTTCCTTTAAATAATAGTTTAATCCATCGCCAAAGGAGGAATTCAGCCTGTCGAACTGAATGAACTGCTCAAAGTAATATTTCTGACCATTAACCGTTTTAGCTATTTCCTTGTGAAATTTATTGGCAAGTGAAGGGTGGCTGGAAAGGAATCTGACAATCAGCGATGTTTGCTGCAGGAAGGAATCATCGCTGCTACTAGCATTGGTTGCAAACAGATCAGTGAGCAAATGCAAAAGATCTGCGGCAGACACATTGACGTCATTACTCTCTGCAACATCTTCCGGCAGTTCCTGTAAATTTTGGTAGCCACAATAGCGGGCGAAAACTTCAAGTGTGAACTTGGAAGGAAGGTGGGCAGCTTTAACCAAACCGAAAAACCGCCTAAGGGTATTTGGGTGAATTTTTTCACCTACTTCCAAGAAGATACTTTCGCTAAGTTCCTGACAGTCTTTCGATGTCATGATCTTACGTCCAAAGTTTTCTTCCAGTTGCCCTTGTAGAACCGAACTGATTTTTTTACGCATAAAACACCCCTTTCAACATGGATGTCCCCGTCCGCTGCATTCGTTAGCTTAGTCTCTCAAAGAT
>JAEZJD010000063.1 GCA_023436425.1 Bacteroidota bacterium
GCTTAAACCCTGGCTTTTCGCCTCCTATTTCAAGGATAATTCGATTGGCATAAGGTGAAGAATCCGGCGCAATAAAATATCCGAAAACGGCAACAATTGTTGACAAAACGATGATCACCAATCCTGTCATGGCAGCTTTGTTTTTTTTCAGCCTTTTCCACGACGCTTGCCAAAAAGATGGTGAATCGGAATTCATTGGAGAAAGATAAAGCTATTGAAAGAAAAATTTGTTTGCACTGTCGCAGTTCACTTTGTCCTCCTTCCCTTCCATTCGTATTTTCCAAACTGACTGATGAACCCAACGAAAATTGTATAGAAAATATGCAGCGGCTGATATAAAAATAGATAAGGGAGCAATTGTTTGTCGCCGTAAAACTTCGACACTGATGATACGAAGCCGTACTCAATTAGTGGTTTTGAAAACAAGTAAACAAGTGTAAGCAACCAGTATTTGGAGTTGAGCAATGAAAACACAATGAGTATAACGGAAAGGAGATTGAAAAAGTAAACAAATGCAAGCACCAAAACAATTTTTCTGTCTTCGTAAATCAGCGTCTTACTTGCCCATCTCCTTCGTTGCGAGAAGAAGCCGCTCCAGGTTTTCATTGGGTGAGTTGTTACAATAGCTTCTCCAGATTTCACAAAAGATATTTTGTTAGGATTGAGTTTCCAGATCTTGTGCATCAGCAGCATATCGTCGCCAGAAGCAACAGCATCGATGTTCTGAAATCCTTTCACGTCAACAAACGACTGTTTCGTGTAAGCAAGATTTGCTCCGTTGCACATGTTGTGAAACCCTGAAGACACACTTGCCGCTGTGATCCCTTGCAAGATCAAAAAATCCAGCGCTTGAAACCTTTGTAGCAGAGAATTATTATGTTCAAACCTCACCGGTGCAGCAATAAAGAATGGTTTGTAATTTTCAAAAAATGACGCAATGGTACTTAGCCAGTTTTCGGGTACTCGGCAGTCTGCGTCCGTCACTACAATCAATTCACCCGATGCAAAGTTCACCCCGGTAGCAATAGCAATTTTCTTAGAAGAATTTTCCGGTGAAACATGGGGCTTTAACAGCTTTACCAAAGGAAACTTCTGAGTAATTATTTCACGGGTGTTGTCAGTAGAAAAATCATCTACTACTATTATTTCATACAAATCACCCGGATAATGCTGGTTAAAAATATCAGTTAAAAGCAATTCAATATTCTCTTGTTCGTTCCGTGCAGCGATAACTACCGACACGGAAGTACTGAAATGCTGCAGATCGCTTCGAAAACTCTGTTGCTTTTTCCACGCATTGTGGTAGAAGGAGATGAGAATGGCATAGCCAATTAGAAACAAAGCAGTTACAATTGCAAGAGCCATTGTTTCAAAGCTAAAAAGATCGACAACGCTCATAAAAATTTTTTTAAAATAAGAATTATTGTACATTGTAGTTGCATAAACAACTAAATGCCTGCTATACATTTTAAAAAAGGAGAGTTATACAGTTTTATTACCGGAAAAGCGTCAACAGCCATTGCACGACGCCTTCAAAAAAAATTTAATGCAGCTTCCATCAACTTAACTATAGAACAGTGGAGTGTGCTGTACCACTTGTGGAAGCAGGATGGAATGAGTCAGCAGGAGTTATGCATTGCCACCTTCAGAGATAAGCCGAGCATAACACGATTGGTGGATAATCTGGAGAAACTCGATTTGGTGAACAGAGTGTCAGATGAATCCGATCGTCGTATTAATAAAATTTTTTTGACGAAACACGCTCAAAAACTTCAGGAGCAAACGATGGTGCTTGCCGAAGAAACGTTGAACGAAGCTTTGGAGGGAGTATCGATGCAACACGTTCAAATCAGCAAAGATGTGCTTCAAAGAGTGTATGATAATTTGAGCGGAACATAATGTCCTGAATTTCTAATCTATTGTTCACTTACATCTTTTTTATATGGAAACAACACAGCAAACGATAAAAGGTGGTGAATGGCTGATCAGGGAATCTGATCCTGCCAACACATTTATTCCGGAGGAGTTCTCCGAAGAACAGCAAATGATTCGCGACATGTGCGATCAGTTTTTGAAAACTGAGGTGGTGCCTCTGCTTGACAGACTCGATAATCTTGAGCCGGGGCTAATGCGGTCGCTCGTACAAAAAGCGGGCGAGCAGGGTTTGTTGGCAGTGTCGTTTCCCGAGGAATACGGTGGCCTCGGAAAAGATTTTATCACCTCGACCATCGTGAATGATTATCTCGGCGCCGGTCATTCTTTTTCTGTTGCCATAGCGGCCCACACCGGCATTGGCACCCTGCCGATTTTATATTTTGGAACAGACGAGCAAAAGCAGAAATACATCCCGAAATTGATCAGTGGCGAGTGGGTAGGTGCTTATGGATTGACCGAGCCAAATGCAGGCAGCGATGCGTTAGGTGCAAAGACAACTGCAAAATTGAGCGACGATGGAAAAAATTATCTGTTGAACGGTCAGAAGATATGGATTACTAACGGCGGCTTTGCAGATGTTTACACAGTATTTGCCAAGGTGGATGGCGAAAAATTTACGGCTTTTATCGTTGAAAGAGGATTTGAAGGGTTTGCGCAGGGACCAGAAGAACACAAGATGGGCATTAAAGGATCGTCAACAGTGCAACTGTATTTCCAGGACTGCAAAGTACCCGTTGAAAATGTATTGGGCGAAATAGGCAAAGGCCACAAGATCGCTTTCAATATTCTCAACATCGGCAGGCTGAAGCTATGCGCTGCCGCGCTTGGCGGAGCCAAGTATGCAACTACCACCTCAATCGAATATGCAAACACGAGAGAGCAGTTCAAATTGCCAATTGCAAAATTTGGCGCAATAAAACACAAGCTTGCAGAAATGGCGATCCAGGTGTTTGCAGGCGAAAGTGCTCTCTACCGTACTGCTAAATGGATTGACGAAAAAGAACAGGAACTACATGCAAGTGGAAAGCCTTTTAACGAGGCATTGCTCGGTGCCGCAGAAGAATATGCGGTAGAGTGTGCGATCTTAAAAGTTTTTGGAAGCGAGGCGTTGGATTTTGTTGTGGATGAAGGCGTGCAGATACATGGCGGCAACGGCTTTAGTGCTGAATACAACATATCCCGAGCTTACCGCGACAGCCGCATTAATCGGATTTACGAAGGCACCAATGAGATTAACCGCCTGCTCACCGTCGACATGTTACTTAAAAGAGCCATGCAGGGTCGGTTAAATTTAATGCCAGCCGCTATGAAAGTTCAGGGTGAGCTAATGAGTATTCCTGACTTTGGGGAGGAAGATGAAACGCCATTTGCCGCAGAAAGAAAACTGATCGGCGGTTTTAAAAAAGCCGTGTTGCTAACTGCCGGTGCTGCCGCGCAAAAGCTGATGATGCAATTGGAACGTGAGCAGGAAATTTTAATGAACATTGCCGACATGTCCATCGACACCTTCGTTGCTGAAAGTTTGCTGCTGCGCGTGATGAAACTTTCGGAAAAAAGTGAGGCAGGAATTTACAAGGACATTCTCGGCTGCTACCTGTACGATGCTGCAGACCGAATTCACAAAAATGGTAAGGATGCGATCAACGCCTTTGCAGAAGTAGATGAACAGAGAATGATTTTACTTGGCATCAGACGATTTACGAAATCTCAACCCTTCAACAGTAAAGAAGCGCGACGGAGGATTGCGGCTCATCTCATTGCTGAAAACAGGTATTCTTTGTAGTAGATTAGCAGAATGAGAATCATTACTGCTGCTGTTGCACTCTTGCTGTGCACGCACATCTGTGCACAAAATTTTTATGGAAGAACCGTCGGCCGGTTACCTTACCTCAATTATGGCTTGGGAGAAGACCGTTTGGGCGGTGCAAAGATGACTTACCTTGATTCGAATGTATTGGTGAAAGTAGTTGATAGTGTAAAGAATGATTACAAAGTGCAACTCTCCCAAAACCACTTTGCTTACCTGCCAAAAGCCAACTTTAAGCACGACTCATCCGTTAAACTTCAACCTTATTACCTCACATCAAGTTGGCGGGTTTGGGGCGACGATCGTTATGATTATGTAACGATCGCACTTTCGGAAAAACTTCCCTACCGAAGTATGCAGGACATTTCACCTTCTCAATTGATTGTTGATGTTTTTGGAGCTGTAAGCAATACTAATTGGATCACCCAATTAAAAACGGCAAAGGAAATTAAGAATGTGTGGTACGAACAAATTGAAGATGATGTGTTCAGAATTCATATTCAGCTAAAGCACCAACAACATTGGGGGCACCTAATTACTTACAAAAACACGGCACTTCAAATAAGAATTAAAAGACAGCCCGAATCATTGAAAGTGAAAAATCTGAGAATCGCTGTAGATGCAGGTCATGGAGGAAGCAATTCAGGTGCAACGGGAGTTACAAGCAACATTCAGGAGAAAGAATACACATTGAGAATAGCCAAGCAGTTGGAGAATTATTTAAAACGTAAAAAAGCTGAAGTGTTTATGACAAGGACTGAAGATGTGGATGTAAGCATGATTGATCGTGCACTGATGCTCCGCGAATGGGATCCTGACATTCTCATTAGTGTACATTTAAATTCATCCGGGAACGAAACGGTAAAAGGAGTAAGCACTTATTATCGTTATATCGGGTTTAGAAAATTGTCACAAACAATTCTTGACAGAATGCTCGATCTGGGCTTAAACAATTTCGGAAATGTCGGCGCTTTCAATTTTTCACTAAGCGGTCCTACGGAGTATCCGAACACTTTAGTTGAAGTTGCTTTTCTCAGCAACAAAGAAGATGAGCAGAAAATTCTGGATGCTAAATTTCATAAGGATGTTGCCAAAAAAATTTACAAAGGAATCGGTGACTGGCTGAAAGCAATCAAATGATCATCTCACTACAAGGGCAACGTATATCC
>JAEZJD010000099.1 GCA_023436425.1 Bacteroidota bacterium
ATTCGTGCTAAGTCAAAAGCGAAACGCGAGAGCGCCAACCTTTCACGATTGACGTCCACGCTTCACGATAATTATTCATCGAACTTGAGGTCTAAACCTAATCCTCTTAATTCGTGCACTAACACATTAAACGATTCCGGAATACCTGCACGTGGAATATTGTCGCCTTTTACAATTGCTTCGTACGTTTTTGCACGTCCAATTATATCGTCTGATTTAATTGTAAGCAGCTCCTGCAAAATATTCGACGCACAATATGCTTCCAGTGCCCACACTTCCATTTCACCAAAACGCTGACCACCAAATTGTGCTTTACCACCCAACGGTTGTTGCGTAATCAAGCTATAAGGCCCGATGCTTCTTGCGTGCATTTTATCATCCACCATGTGATGCAGTTTGATGATATAAATAACGCCGACGGTAGCCTTTTGGTCAAAGCGGTCGCCAGTTTCTCCATCGTACAAGTGTGTGTGACCGAACATGGGGATTGAGGCGTCTTCACAATATTTACCAATATCTTCCACGGAAGCTCCGTCGAAAATTGGGGTTGAGAATTTTACGCCCAACTTCTCTCCTGCCCATCCAAGAACGGTTTCATAAATTTGTCCAAGGTTCATACGCGAAGGCACGCCCAAAGGATTCAACACAATGTCGACCGGCGTTCCGTCTTCGAGGAAAGGCATGTCTTCAGCACGAACAATTTTGGCAACAATTCCTTTGTTACCATGTCTTCCCGCCATCTTATCACCCACTTTCAGCTTACGTTTAACAGCTATGTAAACTTTAGCGAGCTTCAATACACCGGCAGGCAATTCATCGCCTATTGAAATATTGAACTTTTCTCTTTTATATCGACCTAACTCCTCATTATACTTAATGCTGTAATTGTGCAATAATGTGTTGATCGAGTCATCAATCTTTGCATCGCCGGTCCAGCCAAGTGGATTCACATTCATGAAATCAATCTGCGAAAGATTTTTTTGCGTGAATTTGGCGCCTTTACCAATCAACACTTCACCAAAGTTGTTGCTTACGCCTGCTGATGCTTTTTCTCTCAACAGAGTTTGAAGTTTATCTATCAACACTTCCAGAAGATCAGCGACATTCTTTTCGTGAATTTTCTCCAGCTTTTCAATTGCTGTCTTCTCACGAACCTTTGCGTTCTTATCTTTCTTCGCTCTTTGGAAGAGTTTTTTGTTGATTACAACTCCCTCAACCCCGTTTGGAGCTTTCAGCGATGCATCTTTTGCATCACCTGCTTTGTCACCGAAGATTGCACGCAAAAGTTTTTCTTCAGGTGTTGGATCAGACTCACCTTTTGGAGTGATTTTTCCAATTAAAATGTCACCTTCTTTGATCTGCGCACCGATCCTGATTATTCCATTTTCATCCAAATCTTTTGTTGCTTCTTCGGAAACGTTTGGAATATCCGGTGTCAATTCTTCTTCACCTAACTTGGTATCCCGAACCTCCAGTTCATATTCTGAAATGTGAACAGAAGTAAACAGATCTTCTTTTACAACCCTTTCGCTGATTACAATGGCGTCTTCAAAATTGTATCCCTTCCATGGCATAAAAGCCACTTTAAGGTTCTTTCCGAGAGCTAACTCTCCATTTTTTGTAGCGTAACCTTCTGTAAGAAAATCACCTTCTTTCAACTTTTGTCCTTTCTTCACCGCGGGCTTTAAGTTGATGGAAGTTTCCTGGTTTGTTTTGATGAATTTGGTGAGCTTATAAACTCTGAGATCATCTTCGAAAGAAACTAAGCGCTGATCCTCATTACGGTTGTACCGAACATGAATTTCGTTTGCATCTACATATTCAACCACGCCTTCTCCTTCCGAATGGATTTGAATGCGTGCGTCACGTGCTGCCTTTCCTTCCAGCCCTGTTCCCACAACAGGAACATCAGGACGGAGCAGTGGCACTGCCTGGCGCTGCATGTTCGATCCCATCAATGCACGGTTGGCATCATCGTGCTCCAGGAACGGAATTAAAGACGCTGACAAACCAACAATTTGGTTGGGCGCAACGTCCATGTATTCTACTTCGCCCTTGTCAAGAATTGGAAAGTCGCCGGTTTCGCGGCTTACGATTCTGTCTTCCGCAAAATTTCCTTTATCATCGAGCGGCGTGTTCGCCTGCGCAATTTTCGCGTTATCTTCCTCTTCCGCACTGAGGAAGGTTAGCTGCTTCATATCCACCTTGCCATTATGTACTTTGCGATATGGTGTTTCGATGAAACCCATTTCATTGATAGCAGCATGTACGCAAAGTGTAGAAATCAAACCAATGTTCGGACCTTCGGGTGTTTCGATAGTACACAAACGTCCGTAGTGTGAATAGTGTACGTCACGAACTTCGAAGCCTGCTCGTTCACGGCTTAAACCGCCGGGTCCGAGAGCTGAAATACGACGTTTGTGCGTGATCTCCGACAATGGATTTGTTTGATCGAGAAACTGGGACAACTGAGATGTTCCGAAGAATGAGTTGATCACAGAAGAAAGTGTTCTTGCATTGATCAAATCTACCGGGGTGAACACCTCGTTATCACGAACGTTCATCCTTTCACGAATCGTTCGTGCCATACGTGCCAGACCAACACCGAATTGAGCATATAGCTGCTCACCCACTGTGCGTACGCGGCGGTTGCTCAGGTGATCAATATCATCAATCTCTGCTTTACCATTGGTCAAGCGAACAAGATATTTGATGATTAGAATAATGTCCTCTTTTGTAAGCGTTTTTTGTGTGATAGGGGAATTAAGGCCCAGTTTTCTATTAATCTTATAACGACCAACTTCGCCAAGATCATAACGCTTATCAGAGAAGAATAACTTGTCGATGATGCCTCTCGCCGTTTCATTGTCCGGCGCATCGGCACCGCGTAATTGGCGGTAAATTACTTGAACGGCTTCTAACTCTGAGTTAGAAGTGTCCTTGTTTAATGTATTATATATTATAGCGTAATCGCCACCAACATCTTCTTTCTGAACGAAAACAGATTTGATGTCCATTTCAGATATCGTATCGATAGCTTCTTCGTCAAGTACGGAATCTCTTTCAAGAACTATTTCATTTCTTTCGATAGATACAACCTCACCTGTATCCTCATCCACAAAGTCTTCAACCCAGCTGCGAAGAACACGTGCAGCAAGACGGCGACCTACATATTTCTTCAATGCTTTCTTGTCCCCGGGCACTTCATCAGCCATTCCAAAAAGTTCGAGAATGTCTTTGTCAGTTTCGTAGCCGATAGAACGGAGCAAAGTGGTTACAGGGAATTTTTTCTTACGGTCAATGTAAGCATACATCACATTGTTAATGTCTGTTGCAAACTCCATCCACGCACCTTTGAAAGGAATTACCCGCGCAGAGTAGATTTTCGTTCCGTTCGGGTGAATAGACTGACCGAAGAATACGCCTGGAGAGCGGTGTAATTGTGAAACAACAACACGTTCAGCACCATTTATTACAAATGTGCCGCGTGGCGTCATATAAGGGATGTTACCGAGGAAAACGTCCTGAACAATAGTCTGGAAATCGATGTGTTCCTCATCGTTACAGCTTAAACGAAGCTTCGCTTTTAGAGGAACAGCATAGGTGAGACCGCGTTCCATACACTCTTCAATAGTGTATCGCGGTGGATCAATGAAATAGTCAAGAAACTCCAGAACGAAGATGTTGCGTGTGTCGGTGATTGGAAAATTTTCCTTAAACACACGGAACAGACCTTCAACATTTCGTTTGTCGGGGGTGGTTTCTAACTGAAAAAACTCTTTGAACGATTGAATTTGTACCGCAAGAAGATCAGGTGTGTCAGCAATATTTCCTATTTTTCCGAAATTGATCCTCTGCTGCGTCGTAGTTGTAGAAGGCATAAGATTTAAAACCGGTTTTTGTTATTGACGGACAAATCATTATCAGGCTTTTATTTCAGGGAAAATAAAAACCGGGCAAATAGAACTATTTACAGATGAATTGCGACGTCAAAATGTTTTTGGCCAAAACTAAAGGACTGCAAAAGTAAGGAATTAAGCTACACAAAAAAGTTTTTGGAAGCATCAAAGATTAAGCCACAAAATTTTTTACCGTTCCTTTAAGAACATGGAACAGCGTCGTCCGCTCACCAAATTTGCAAAAGATTATTTAACCTTCGGACGAAGGGACAGAATAGCCGTGCTCTCAATGCTGGCTCTGCTCGCCTGCATTGCTGTGTTTCCCCTTTTGATGCCAGCAGGTGAACCGGTTTCACTGAAGGAGGAAAACTTTATCCAGCAGGCGCTTGATTCATTAGAAGAAAGGCCAAAAAGCAAGTATGAAGATGACGGCACCGCAGCATTCCAGTTTCAACGGTCGAAACAGCCCGATTTTGTTGCCGGGGATCTATTTCAATTTGACCCGAATACCGCTTCGGCGGAGGACTGGCGGCGATTGGGACTAAACGACAGGACAACCAAAACGATTCTCAATTACAGAAGCAAAGGCGGACGATTCTTTAAACCCGAAGATTTGAAGAAAATCTGGGGCATGCCTGTAGGTTTCTATGAAAGAGTAAAAAGTTTTGTGAACATAGGTGCTACTGCAAAAACTTACTCTGGTCAACCCTACACTTCCTTCGAAAAAAGAGAAAGAAAAATCGCGTCCGTTGAGCTAAATAGCGCCGACACTTCTGCATTAATTGCCTTGCCTGGAATTGGAAGCAAACTAGCAATGCGGATAACCAATTTTCGCGATAGGCTGGGCGGCTTTTTCTCTGTAGAACAAGTTAGGGAAACATACGGCCTGTCGGATTCTGCATTTCAAAAAATAAAACCGTTTTTGCAGGCAAATGGATCTGCAGTTCGCAAATTCAACATCAACAGTGCTACAAAAGACGAGTTGAAGCTTCACCCGTACATCAAGTGGAATCTTGCTAATGCTATTGTGGAATACCGCAACCAACATGGACCATTTAAGAACCTGTCGGATCTAAAGAACATTGCATTGATCGACGATGAAACCTTCAACAAGATTGCACCTTATTTATCACTGTAACTTTTGTGTGTTGAAAACGAATAAGGATAAGCACCTGCGCCGACTCCCCTGCTTTTGTTCGGTGCAGCACTCATCGTAAAATTCAGAACACCACCTTTCTGCAGATCGAAATGGTTCAACCAATTCATGTTAACCGCTTTTCCATTCCAGGTTAAGGAGCTTACATATCTGTTGGTTGAAGAATTTGCTGGCGCTTGAATCACCAGCTTTTTTCCATTCGCCATTTTCACGGTTATTTTTTTAAACAGTGGCGCTCCCAAAACGTATTGATCCGATGCTGGGCACACGGGGTAAAATCCCATTGCAGAAAACAGATACCACGCAGAAGTTTGTCCATTGTCTTCATCACCGCAGTAGCCATCAGGTGTTGGTTTATACAAGCGATTCATTGCTTCTCTCGACCAGTATTGCGTTTTCCAGGGTTGACCTGCATAGTTGTACAAATAAATCATGTGCTGAATGGGCTGATTGCCGTGCGCATATTGGCCCATATTCATGATCTGCATTTCACGAATTTCGTGGATAACGCCACCATAATAACTTGCATCAAAAACAGGAGGAAGGGCAAAAACAGAATCGAGCATTCGAATAAACATTTCGTTTCCTCCCATTAAGTTCTTCAATCCTGCAATGTCGTGAAATACACTCCACGTGTAATGCCAGCTATTTCCTTCAGTAAAAGCATCACCCCACTTGAAAGGATTAAATGGAGATTGAAAGCTTCCATCTTTGTTCTTTCCCCGCATCAGCTTTGTTTGCTGATCAAACAAATTCCTGTAATTCTGCGAACGTCGTGCATAAAGCTTTATCTCTTCCCTGGGTCTGTTTAGCGCTTTTGCAAGTTGATAAATAGCAAAATCGTCATACGCATACTCCAGCGTTCTGGCTGCACTTTCGTTGATGCCTACGTCATAAGGAACGTATCCAACCGTGTTGTAAAATTCAACACCTTTTCGTCCCACCGCATCTACGGGTCCCTCATGGTTGGCACCATGCTGAAGGGCTTCATACAGTTTTTGAACGTCGTAGCCGCGTAAACCTTTGATGTATGCTTCTGCAACCACAGATGCCGAGTTGTTTCCAATCATGATGTTTGCAAATCCAGGGCTTGACCACTCCGGAAGAAAGCCTCCTTCTTTATAATCGTTAATCAGCCCTTCCTGCATTTCTTTATTTATCGAAGGAAAAATGAAATTCAGAAATGGATACAGTGCTCGAAAAGTGTCCCAAAAACCGGTACCACCAAACATGTAGCCCGGTAAAATATTTCCATTGTATGGACTCCAATGCACAATTTGTCCGGCGCTGTTGATCTCGTAAAGCTTTTGCGGGAATTGCACGGCACGATAGAAGCATGAATAAAAAGTTTTCGTCTGCTCCTCAGTTCCGCGCTCCACCAGAATCTTACCCAATACTTTGTTCCATGCACTCTTTGCCTGCTTTTTCGTTTGTTCAAAGCTGTTAGCTCCTATTTCTCGTTGCAGACTCACTTCTGCCTGTTCGAAGCTGATAAAAGAAGATGCGACTTTCAAATGAACTTGTTCTCCCTTCTTTGTTTTAAAGCCCACTACAGCCCCGCTGTGATTGGAAGTCAATTCAAGAGAATCTCTTTTTAACGTGCTGTCTCTCCATGTATGAGCTATCGAAAATGGCTTGTCAACGTAGATGATGAAATAATTTTTGAAGTTGGTAAGATTGCCTCGGCTATAACGAGTGGAGTAGCCCATAATCTTTCGCTCCGAAGGAATTACGCGGATGTAAGAGCCTTTGTCAAACGCATCAATCACGACAAACGCACTATCCGTTTGTGGAAATGTAAACTGAAATTGGGCGGCTCGTTCGGTTGGAGTCAATTCTGCGGTAACATCAGCATCTGCCAGGTAAACGCTGTAGTAGTATGGCTTTGCTATTTCTGTTTTGTGAGAAAACCAGCTTGCCCGGTCATCCTGCCTAAACCTGAGCCCACCGGTTACCGGCATAATGGAAAATTGGCCATAGTCATTCATCCACGGGGATGGCTGATGTGTTTGTTTAAAACCCCGAATTTTATCGGCAGTGTACTGATACTGCCAGCCATTGCCCATTGCACCCGTCTGCGCAGTCCAACAATTCATCCCCCACGGAACGCACACCGCCGGATAAGTATTTCCATTGGATAAACTTGGCTTAGAATCTGTCCCCATGAGCGGATTGACAAGTTCAACCGGATCATGCACATTGAATTCTGGTTGGGCCGCAACAGCAACTGTCATCATCATCAACAGCGCGCAAATAAATCTGGAAAGCATCCGGCAAATTATGGAAGTTCGGCTAAGTGTAAACAGGAAGATATCCTTTGCACGTTAACATTAGTACTACTAATTGCCGTGTATCTTCATTATCGTTTCTTCGCATTGGAAAATCTGAAATAATGAGATTATTTGCATTTATTTTTTTGTTGCTGCCGCAGATCTGCTTTGCACAAAACATCGATATCATTCCTGCGCCAGTATCTGTGAAATCAGGAAACGGAACTTTTTTACTCTCCAAAAAAACCGTACTTGCTGCACGAGATGAAGAGGACAGAAAAGCAGCCGATTTCTTTAACGATTACCTGCAACAGGTATATGGGTTCAAACTCGACATCGACAAGCAGGAAACAAAAAATGTTATTCGGCTAACCACAAGAAAATTTATCAAAGCCCCAGAAAACGATGCTTATTCTCTCCATGTATCAAAAGATGCAATCAGCATCGAAGGCGACACATACGCAGGAACATTTTACGGCATACAGTCGCTCATTCAGCTACTTCCCGTTCAGACAACCACGGCATCAAAATCACAGCTTCAGATTCCATTTGTAACGATTAAAGATTATCCGCGGTTTGATTATCGCGGCATGCATCTGGACGTCGGTCGCCATTTTTTCCCGATCGCTTTTGTCAAAAAATATATTGATTACATCGCGCTCCACAAGATGAACTTCTTCCACTGGCACCTTACAGAAGACCAGGGCTGGAGAATAGAAATAAAAAAGTACCCGAAGTTGATGTCTGTTGCGGCGTACCGAAACGGAACCATCATTGGCCGATACCCCGGCATAGGTAACGACAACATGAGGTATGGCGGCTACTACACGCAAGATGAAATAAAAGAAATAGTGCGGTATGCTGCGGATAGACACATCACCGTTATTCCCGAAATCGAAATGCCGGGACACTCATCGGCTGCAATCGCTGCGTACCCATGGCTGAGCTGCTTCCCCGAAAAAGAAACGGTTATTCCGAGCCATCCTTCTGAAGTGAGCAAAAAAACGACGGGCAAAAAAGTGCAGGAAACGTGGGGTGTTTTTGAAGATATTTATTGCGCGGGAAAAGATTCGACTTTCATGTTTTTGCAGGACGTTTTAGATGAAGTACTGCCATTGTTTCCATCTAAATACATTCACATCGGCGGCGACGAAGCACCGAAAGCTCATTGGCAACAATGTCCAAATTGCCAGGCTCGAATCAAGGCATTGGGCTTGAAAGACGAACACGAACTTCAGAGTTATTTTATTCAGCGGATAGAAAAGTATGTGAATAGCAAAGGCCGAACCATCATTGGTTGGGACGAAATTCTGGAAGGTGGTCTCGCTCCAAACGCAGTGGTAATGAGCTGGCGCGGCGACCAGGGAGGCATCAACGCAGCAAAGCAAAATCATAATGTGATCATGACTCCTGACGAATATGTGTATCTGAACTATTCTCAAACCAGAAACGACGATTCGCTCACCATCGGTGGGTATTTGCCCATTGAAAAGGTCTACTCTTTCGAACCGGTTTCCAGACAATTGGACTCCACTGAAGCTAAATACATCATGGGTGCACAAGGAAACTTGTGGACAGAATACATTGGCAACACGAGCTTAGCAGAATATATGCTGTTTCCTCGAATGAGTGCGCTGAGCGAAGTGTTGTGGACTGCGAAAGAAAATCGCAACTGGAGCAACTTCGAGAAGAGGCTGCAGACGCAATTTAAACGCTATGAACGTTGGGGAACAAACTACAGCAAAGCCTATTATGAGGTGAAACTGACCATCGCACCTACAACAAATTACAACGGGCTGAAAATAGTTGCGGAACCGAGGGACAACAAAGGTTTATTGCAATACAGAACTTCGGATAAGTCATTTAAAAAATACACCTCCGCATTGGTGCTGAGCAAGTCAGACAGTGTTGAGGTACAATATTTCAGAAATGAAAAGTTGGTGAACCAAGTGCGATTGAATATTACGTTCAACAAAGCAACAGGCAAAAAAATCTCCATTGCCACGAAGCCAACGGCGAAGTACCCGGGACAAAGTGGAGCATTTAGTTTAGTAAATGGAATTTGGTCTAGCAAAGGACTAAGCTATCCCGATTGGTTAGGATGGATTGGAGACGATCTGGAAGCCACTATTGACCTTGGAAAGAAGGAATCATTCTCACAAATAAAGATGCACACCTTAGATCAAAATGGTAGCTGGGTGTATTTGCCTCAGTATGTTGAAGTATTTGTTTCCAACGATGGAAAAAAGTTTACTTCGATAGGCAGGTCATCAGAGTTTGTAAACGATGTAATGACTATGGGCTGGATAACTATTCCGGTTCCGCGGCAAAGTGCCAGGTATGTGAAGGTAGTAGCAAAAAACTACGGACTAATACCCGAAGGAAAACCCGGTGGCGGAAACAAAGCATGGCTGTTTGCTGATGAACTACAAGTGTTTTGACGTTCAGCATTTAACTGAATCGACAGAATATCCTTATGCTTTCCTTATCGCAGTTTGCGTTCACACTTTAACTGCCATCCCCCTATCTTTGCCGTCCCAAAAAAACACAAACCTAATTTTTTAATAACACATGAATTCTGCGTTTGACTCGTATGTCTTTCTCGTACCTGTGATGGGGTTGATTGGTCTTTTATTTACTTTCTGGAGATTTAATTGGGTTTCAAAAAGAGATGCCGGAACGGACCGGATGAAAGAGATAGCTCACTACATTGCCGAAGGCGCAATGGCTTTTTTGAAAGCAGAATGGAAAATACTCACCTATTTTGTTATCATCGTTGCACTTCTATTGGGATACATGGGTAGCCGCAATGCTGATTCACATTGGTCCATAGCCTTAGCATTTATTTTGGGTGCTTTCTTCAGCGCCTTGGCCGGCTATATCGGCATGAGAGCTGCAACTAAGGCTAATGTACGTACTGCACATGCTGCCCGCACCTCTCTTTCCAAGGCTTTGAACGTATCGTTTGCCGGCGGTGCTGTAATGGGAATGGGCGTTGCCGGATTGGCTGTTCTCGGACTTGGTGGATTATTTATCGTTCTCCTGAAATACTTTGCTCCTGATTCTTTGTCTACAACACACGAAGTAACGAAAGCAATAGAAGTGCTAACAGGCTTCTCACTCGGTGCTGAAAGCATTGCACTGTTTGCACGTGTCGGCGGCGGTATCTACACCAA
>JAEZJD010000143.1 GCA_023436425.1 Bacteroidota bacterium
AATTCATCCTTATTGAATATAACTCATCAGAAGCAGTATCTTTCACGACACCGGTTTCATCCACCACTTCATCAATCAGCTCAAGGATTTTTTTTTCGTACCTGGTTGGACTAATTACTTCTGCCAACGCCGGATACGCAATTTTTCGTTCAGCATCAAACCAACGGAAAATCGCTTCGAGACTCATCGTCAACTTTCGCAAATTGATCAACTGCTCACCGGAAAGAACCGCATCCTCAATGCCCAGAAGCCGAAGTTCATGTTTCAAATTCAGCACATAATCATTTGGAAAATAGATGCTGTTGTCCATGAGTTGTTTGAACTCATGCGATTGTTTCAGCTCTCTGTCAATGAAATCCTTTTTGGTGTGTATCCGTAAATCCGTTGCTTTCGCCTTAGCATATTCTGAGCGGCATTTTTCGTGAAGGAGATTTTTTATCTTTTCGAACTCTAATTGTACTGCCGCTGATTCCGGGTATAACTTCATTTATGTTAGCAAATAAATTAATGAACAAAGTTACAGCTGCCGTTCTTGTTAAAAGGTGAAAACATCAATCTAAAACCTTGTGTTAAAAACGAGATATTGACTTTTCATTTGAGCAATTCGCCTGCAAATTTGTTGGACTAACTTTTATTATGTTCACAAAAGTGCTAGTTACCGTTTTGGCGGCATCCGGATTACTTGCCTGCAATTCAGAAAAAAATTACCAGATCATGGCTTCCACTTTCACGAATGATTCAATGGATAAAGTTGATACTGCAACGTTTGGCACAGGATGCTTCTGGTGTACCGAAGCCATTTTTGAACAATTAAATGGAGTGCTTAAAGTTACCTCCGGTTACTCCGGCGGGCATGTGAAAAATCCGACTTACAAGGAGGTTTGCACCGGCGAAACGGGACATGCGGAGTGTGTGCAGATAGTGTATGAACCTGATAAAATTTCTTATGACGAACTGTTAGAAGTCTTCTTCGAAGTACATGATCCTACAAGCTTAAACCGGCAAGGTGCAGATGTGGGCACGCAGTATCGTAGTGCTATTTTTTACCACAACAATGAACAGAAACAAAAAGCGGAATACTACAAGAACGAGTTGAACAAGGCCGGAGCTTTCGACAAACCTGTTGTTACTGAAATTACAGCTTTCGACAAGTTTTTCGTTGCGGAAGATTATCACCAGGAATATTACGAGAATAACAAGAACACAAATCCTTATTGTTCAATCGTCATTCGTCCAAAGCTGGAAAAATTCCAAAAAGTATTTGCAAAAAAACTGAAGAACGGCTAATCGGTCGGTACTTCTTCTACTACTTCTGCAACTTCTTCAGCCTTCATGTGTGCGTTGCGCATGGAAACGCTTCGTGCCACAGTGCCCGCGAATTCCTCAAATGCTGCTTTAGTAATTTCATCATCGCTGATCATTATCGGAACGCCGATATCGCCGCCTTCCCGAATAGATTGCACTAACGGTATTTCTCCCAAGAACGGAAGATCATATTCATCCGCTAAACGCCTTCCGCCTTCTTTTCCAAAAATGTAATATTTGTGAGTGGGCAGCTCCGCCGGAGTGAAATAGCTCATGTTCTCAACCAGTCCAATTACAGGAACATTGATCTGTCCCTGACCAAACATGGCTATACCTTTCTTTGCATCTGCCAGCGCAACATCCTGAGGAGTAGTCACCACGACTACACCCGTAACAGGAGCAGTTTGCACAAGCGTTAAATGAATGTCGCCCGTTCCCGGCGGCATGTCTATAACCAGGTAATCCAGTTCGCCCCAATCCACGTCTGTAATGAATTGCCGAATGGCGCTGCTGGCCATCGGGCCTCTCCACACTACGGCGTTTTTTTCATCGACAAGCAACCCTATGCTCAATAACTTTATTCCGTATCGGTCAAGCGGAATGATCATCCCTTTGCCATCTACTTCCTTCATCATCGGCCGTTCGCCTCGCACGCCAAACATGATGGGCACACTTGGTCCGTAGATATCTGCATCCATCAGCCCCACGGAAGCGCCACCTTGCGATAAAGCAAGTGCGAGGTTTGCAGACACGGTACTCTTTCCTACCCCGCCCTTTCCACTCACAACAGCAATAATATTTTTTACACCGGGCAGCACATTCGATTTGTCTGCGCGAATGGTGGTGGTGCTCGCATCGAAGTTGACAATGATATCTGCTTTTTTATCAACCTCTTTAATCGCTTTGATACAGTCGTTTTTTATTTGTTCTTTCAAAGGGCAGGCAGGTGTAGTTAGAACTACAGTAAAAGAGATTTCATGCTCATTCACCTCCAAATCACGGATCATATTAAGTGTGACTAAATCTCTTTTTAGATCCGGTTCCTGAACAGTACTTAACGCCTTTAACACATCATCCTGAGTCATTATTCTTTATGTTAATTAAGTCGCAAAGTTAAAGCAAACGCAATGCACAATTCTTGCGATAAACTGATGCAGAAGTACATTTGATGAAATGAAAAAAGTTTTGCTGCTAATGGGTTTTTTCTTTCTTGTTGCGTGCGGCAGATCGTATGCGCAATTCGAAAAAGTGAAAGACTCTGTCGTGCAACTTTTTGGAATAGTAATGACAGCGGACAGCCTGAAGGGAATACCTGCCGTGAGAGTTACGATAAAAGGAACTAACAGGGGAACAATAACCAATAGTCAGGGTGTTTTTTCTATTGTGGCGTTAAAAGGCGATGCTATTGAGTTTACCCATGTTAGCTATAAATCGAAAACTGTTACCGTTCCATCAAACATAGATGGTAATCATTACAGCATGGTTCAGCTGATGGTGGAAGACACATTTTATTTGCCTGCTACCATCATTAAACCGCGTCCCACTCCGGCACAGTTTCAACGAGATTTTGCCAACACAAAAGTTCCTGACGACGATATAGAAATCGCACGGAGAAATAACGACGTTGCAAAAAGACGAGTACTCATGCAAAGCACTCCTGCCGATGCAGGTGAAGCAGCCAGCCTCCAAATGAGACAAATCGCCAACAAAGCAACCTACCAGGGACAAATACCACCAATGAATATTTTCAATCCTGCAGCTTGGGCTGAGTTCATCAAAGCATGGAAGAGAGGAGATTTTAAGAGCAGGTGAAGCCGTTAATTAAGGTTAAAAGCATCGGTTAACTTTTTCATCACCACGTGATGTATTAACTTTAAAACCCACAAAACACATCCACCAAAATCATTTACATGAAAAAGTTCTATTCCGTTCTGTTTTTCTTGTCTCTCGTCGACTTCACGTTTGCACAAAACGGCGGAGCTTCTGCCGATGCTATTGACAAGATAAAGCAGGAAGAAATGCAGCGCTCACAAGTGATGGACATTGCTTTTCATCTCACAGATGTCAGCGGACCAAGAGTGACATCTTCACCGGGCTATTTCCGTGCTGCTAACTGGGCAAAAGAAACACTTCAAAAATGGGGACTTAAAAATGCACAGCTTGAACCCTGGGGCGAATTTGGCAGAGGTTGGGATTTAGAAAAAAGCTACATCGCAATGACGAAGCCGTACTATTCACCGTTGATTGGCTACGCAAAGGTTTGGACCGGAAGCACACCAGGTAACAAACCGATCAGCGGAAATATAGTTTTAATAAAAGCAAAAGATTCAGCAGAATTAATGCAGAATTATGCAGGCAAATTGAAAAGCAAAATTGTGATGTTGTGGTCTACAGACACACTTCGTCCCGGCTTTCACGCCGATGCTGAACGAATTGCCGACACATCTCTCGCTAAAATGGCAGCTGCTGAAATGCGGCAACAAGGCAGGCCAAATCAGGGCAATAGAAACTTTTCAGGAAATCCGCAATTTGCTGCACGACAAGCTTTTCAAAGAACCTTAAATAACCTTTTCACCACAGAACAACCTGCGCTTATCCTGAGCATTGGAAGAGGAACTGAAGGAACTGTTTTCGTACAACAAGGAGGACAGCAGGCGAAGGATGCTCCTGCCGTTCCGGCTTCAGTTGCACTTTCCGGCTCTGATTATTTGCGTTTGCAACGATTGATCGATGCTGGCATTCCCGTAGAGATCGAGGCCGACATAAAAACTAAATTTTACGACAAGGATCTGCAGGGATATAATGTTGTTGCTGAAATTCCGGGCACAGATCCGAAGTTGAAAGATGAAATTGTAATGCTTGGTGGACACCTCGACTCATGGCAAGCGGGAACAGGTGCTACGGATAACGCAGCCGGATGCGCGGTAATGATGGAAGCAGTACGCTTGATAAAAACTCTTGGACTTCAACCACGACGCACTATTAGAATAGCCTTGTGGAGTGGCGAAGAGCAAGGCATCTTCGGATCGCGTGGTTACGTAAAGAACCATTTCGCAGATCCTGCTACTATGCAGCTGCTTCCGGAACATTCAAAAATTTCTGCTTATTACAACATTGATAACGGTACCGGAAAAATCCGTGGTGTGTATCTGCAGGGTAACGACGCGATGCGGCCAATCTTTGCCGAATGGCTGAAACCTTTTGCCGATATGGGAGCCACCACATTGACAATTAATAACACCGGCGGAACCGACCACTTGTCGTTTGATGCAGTAGGTATTCCCGGCTTCCAGTTCATTCAAGATCCAATCGAATACGATACAAGAACACACCATAGCAATATGGATAATTATGATCATCTTGTTCCCGAAGATTTAAGGCAGATATCTACGATCGTTGCTGCATTTGTGTATAATACAGCGCAGCGTGACGAAAAACTTCCCAGAAAAGAATTGCCGCAGGCAAGAACCGCCGGTCAACGACCCATGTAATCTTCAATTATCAATCTATGAAATACCTTCTTTTTTCGATTTTATTAGTGTCATTCAGCGCTTCGGCTCAGTGGAAAAGTTTTAAGCTTAGCCCAAGGGGCGATACGCTCAATCGAATTGACCAACGCGGACTGAAACAAGGTCCGTGGGTGGTGCACGTAGATGAACTACGCGGCGAACGGGGTTTTGAAGAAGAAGGATTTTTTGCCGACGATAAAAAAGAAGGTTTGTGGCGCAGGTATTCGCTTGAAGGCGATCTGATTGCAATGGAGCAATATCGCTGGGGCTTCAAAAATGGTATATGTCAATACTTCAGCAATTCAGGCGAGCCGCTGCGGGAAGAATCATGGAGAGCTATCGATCCAAGAAATCCTTACGACACAGTGCCTGTTTACGATGTGAATGATCTCTCCAAGGTAGTTCGCATGCAGATAGTGAAAGTTGAATCTGCTTCTTACAAAAATGGTGTTTGGAAATACTTCGATCCATTCAAGGGAACAGTGGAAAAAACTGAGCGGTGGGTGATGGACAAATTGAAAACAGATGACGTGGCGGTTGATGATCTTGCACCTATTGATGTGTCTAATCCGAAGAAGTCTACTGCTGGGGCTCCAACTGCTAAGGAAGGAGAAAAGAAACAGCTTACAAAACCGAAGGAAGTTTTAGAATACGAAAAGAAAAACGCCGGCAAGAAGAAAATTAGAGTGCGTGACGGCAATACCGGAGGATAACTCTTTCTTTAACCTGTTTGATACCCATCAGCTCTGTTTGATGGGTATTTTTTTAAGGTGCCGGTCGAAATAATTTCGAAAGAACAGAAGTTGGTATTGTACGGCATTTGCCCAATAACTCCAATCGTGCTTACCGGGTCTTTCAATGTAGTCGTGCGGAATTTTAAGCTTTAGCATTTTCTGATGCGCCTGTCTGCTCATCTCCACAATAAAATCTTCGGTTCCGCAATCCATAATTATTGCAACAGAATCTTTCGGATAGTGTTCCATCTCGTTCATAATGGAGAGTTCTCGATAGTAATGCCTGTTTGTTATCGTATCTCCCAATCTTTTCTCCACATCGAACCTGCTTGTGATGTAATCAATAACCAATGCGCCACTCATACTGCCGCATGCACCAAAAAAATCGGCATGGCGAAATCCCAGAAATAGTCCCCCGTGTCCGCCCATACTCAAACCTGTGATCGCCCTGGCTCTCCGGTCTTTGATCGTGTTAAAATGTGCATCGATGTAGGCAGGTACCTCCTTGCTAATGTATGTTTCAAACTTCATTGTCGGATCAATCGGGCTGTCGAAATACCAGCTGCTGTATTCTCCATGCGGCGTCACAATAAGCACCTGGTATTCGTCTGCAAGAGCCTTCAACTGCGGTACCCGTTTGATCCAGTTATCGAAAGCACCACTGTGTCCATGCAGCAGATAAACAGTCGGAAAATTTGCTTCTTTGTTTTTGTAAGTATCGGGCTTAATTACCACACACTTGTAAGATTTGTTCATTGCGTTGCTGAAGATGGCCACTGTATCAACCGACGCGGCAAACGAACTTTGAACACACAAAAATGATAATAGTAAAAACAACATGCGAATCATAAACCGAGTTTGATGCAAGTTAAATCACTTTTTCGTGCAGGCACATTATACATCTTTCGGTACATTTAAGAAACGTTTTCTATGCCATCAAGTCGTCGCTCTTTTCTGCAAAAAGCCGGTGCAGCTTCAGCCACCGCATTGCTTTCATCCCTTACTAAACCTGCGTGGAGCAAGAATTTAGAACGGGTGATTCGCGATGCTGAAAATTTTTCCCCAGACGATTTGGCGACGGACGAAGAATTTTGGTACTACATACAGCAGTCATTTACCGTGTCACCCTCTATTATCAATTTGAACAATGGCGGCGTGTCACCGGCGCCGAAAACAGTTCAGGATGCAATGAAGCGTTACTATGACTACAGCAACGAAGCCCCGAGTTACTACATGTGGCGTATTCTTGATCAGGGGCGTGAAAAGCTGAGAACTAACCTTGCGTCACTCGCAGGCTGCAGCGCTGAGGAGATCGCCATCAACAGAAATTCGTCAGAAGGGTTGGAGACAATCATCTTTGGATTGCAGTTGAAAGCCGGCGACGAAGTAGTTGCTGCAAAACAGGATTATCCAAATGTTGTGAACGCATGGAAACAACGAGAGGCGCGGGATGGAATAAAAATAAATTGGATCAATTTGGAGCTGCCGTCTGAAGATGAAAATTATTTAGTGAAGCAGTATGTAAATGCCTTCACTCCAAAAACAAAAGCAGTAAATATTACGCACATCATTAACTGGAATGGCCAGATTTTACCTGTGCGGAAAATTGCTGATGAAGCAAAAAAACGAAGCATCGACGTGTTGATTGATGGAGCCCACAGCTTTGCACATTTTCAATTTAAGATTCCGGATCTAAATGCAGATTATTTTGCCAGCAGTCTGCACAAGTGGTTATATGC
>JAEZJD010000225.1 GCA_023436425.1 Bacteroidota bacterium
GTAAAGGCTGCGAACACTAACGTGCGTTCGTTGTTATTTTGTTTTTTGAAGTAATTCGCAAGCATTATTACAGCGGTTGTTCCCGCCGCATCATCGTTTGCCCCGTTGTAAATGCTGTCACCATTAACCGGTTTGCCGACACCGAGGTGGTCGTAATGGCCGGAGAAAACAACGTATTCATTTTTTCTGCTCTTGCCCGGCAACACTCCAACAACGTTTGCATATTTCGTTTCGTCAAATGTGTGCTCTGCCTTTAGCTTAAATTCTTTCGGCTGTGATCCCAAAACGAAGACTGTATTCGCGTTGGATTTAAACATTTGTCGCTTTAAGCCCGCAAGCCTTGCAAATGATGCGGCAAAGCTGGTGTCCACGTAAACTATTGAGTTCTTTTTGCCTGCAACAATGGCGCGAGCTCTTTGATTCAGGTTTTCGCCGCCGGTGATTTTCACGACTTCATACCCCGACTTTTCGTCTATTTCCAGCTTCGGTAGAGTTGTAACAACCACGACATTTTTGGCGTCAATATCTGCTCCTTCAGCTTTATACTTTAAATCGGTAAGCTTTGGTCGCATCATTGAAAACTCCTGAAGGAAACTCCTTCCGCTCAGCGGCTGCAAACCTGCTTTCTTAAATTCATCGGCAATAAATGCTGCCGCCTTCTCTATGTCCGGCGTGCCTGCTCTGCGACCGCGCATTGCATCGGACGCTAAGGTTGTTTCTATCCGGTTCACTTCCTGCACACTTACAACGTTGTTTTGCGCACAGGCAATTACACTTGCTGCCAGTAGCAACGGGAGAAAAAAGTTCTTCATTATTAATTGTTGATTCCTGATTTCGAAACTTAGGATCGGTGTTAACCAATTAAAGGCTCATCATCTCTTTAAACTTTACGGTTTGTCTGCGACTAACTTCTATTTTGTCGCCGCCCTTTAACTCCAGCAAAAGTCCTCCGTTGAAATAGGATTCTACCTTTTCAATCATCCGTAAATTGATGATATGTTTGCGGTTGGCACGAAAAAAAACTTTATCATCTAAACGTTCTTCCAAAGCATTCAATGATTTTAAGATGAGTGGTTTGTTTGTTCCAAAAAACACTTTAGCATAGTTGCCCACACTTTCGAACAAACGCACATCTCCAAGTCGCACAAACCAGCAACGTTCACCATCTTTCACAAACACCTGGTCATTTTCACCGAGCACTTTTTGTGATGCAGCGCTCGTCTGTTCCCGATTGCTGTAACCATTGTTCAATTTGCGCAGCTTTTCTATGGCGTCGGCAAGTCGCTTCGGTTCCACGGGCTTCATCAAATAATCCAGCGCATTTACCTCAAAAGCCTTTAATGCGTATTCGTTATAGGCTGTTGTAAAAATTACATGCGGCGCATGGTCAAGTTCTGCAAGCATTTCAAACCCTTTTTTGCCGGGCATTTCGATGTCGAGAAAAATAAGGTCGGGATTATGGCTCTCAATCTTTTGTATTCCTTCATCTGCATTTGCCGCTTCGTCAACCACCTCAATTTCAGGAAACTCCTGAAGCATCTTTCTTAAGTCAGTTCTGGCTAGCCGTTCATCGTCGATGATAATAGCACGCATATGTTTTGGTTATTTAAATCAATTCAATGGTAATAAAACTCTTGCTTCCACTAATGTTTCATTCAGTTGCTTTATTTGAAACTTTGCTTTTTCTCCATACAATAGGTTTAGTCTGTCCCTCGTGCTAGACAAACCAAATCCTTTTGACGAAGTATATCCATTCAGGTGCCCCGTGTTTTGAACAACCAATTCGTGAAACTCCGATTGAAAATCGGAGACAACTTTAACGATACCACCTTTAATTTCTTTGCTGATTCCATGTTTTATTGCATTCTCAACCAGCGTTTGCAGCATCATTGGCGGAACCTGTTGATTCAATGTTTCGTCATCTACATCAAATTCCACATGTAGTCTGTCTTCAAACCGCATATTTTCCAACGCGAGGTAATCTTTCACAATTCTCAGTTCATCCTTCAATGCTACTGTTTCAGATTTTTGAACAGTTAGGCTGCTGCGCAAGATGTTGCTTAATTCCGTTACGGCTTTTCTGGCTCTCGCAGGATTTTCATCGATCAATGCTCTTATTCCGTTTAAAGCATTGAAAATAAAATGAGGGTTGATGTGTGCTTTGATGGTTTGCAGCTCCAATTGCCGGACTAACGCTTCTAGCTTGATTGTATCCAGCTCCTGCTTCCGCATCTTGAATGAGAAATGATAAATGAAGTAAAAGCCATTCCACAAAAGCAGCAAAGGAAAAAGGGTTATAAGATTGGTGAGTAGCAATGTCAAATACGGAACTTCATTCCCGTCTTTATCGACACGGAGGTCATAAATGGTTTCGAAGGGAGAGCCGATACAGGAAAGGAGAAATGAAAATATCACCGTCAGCGTCACAAATCCTATAATTTGTTGTTTCAACGGCTTTAGCAGCAGATTGGTCCGATGGATCACCTCACGCATCAAGTGCGAAATGATAATTCCCATTTCAGTGTAAAACAGGACTCTAAGCACAACCACTTCGCCAAAACTGTTCAGCGTGAACGACAAGGAAAAGTTTATTAGAACGAAGAGCCCCCAGCCGAGAAGCTGAAACGTCCAATATTTGCTTAGTTTAAAGCGCATCAAACAAATTTATTAATATCAGTTAGTTTGGAAAATCTATAAATGTATCAGCGGAAAAATGTTATTAGCAGTGGAAAGTAACATTTCCGATCCAAATTTCGTCCACTTTCGTGCGGTTTTCCATCTGACAATGCTTTGTTAAGTTATGGGTAAAAATTACCATCCAACACTCAAAAAAGAAATATTTTTACCGCTCAATTTTTTAAAATGCAAATACCCGCAGGGCCTTTGCTGCAACAGGTTAACTCTCCTGAAGATCTGAAGAAAATTCCCAAAGAACAGTTGCACCAGGTGTGCGATGAACTGCGGCAATACATTATCGACGTCGTAAGTGTTCACGGCGGGCACTTTGCTGCAAGCCTTGGTGTAGTGGAGCTAACTGTGGCCCTGCATTACATCTACAACACTCCGTACGACCAACTTGTGTGGGATGTAGGTCATCAGGCATACGGGCATAAGATACTTACCGGACGCAGGGACAATTTTATTACTAACAGAAAATATAAAGGCATTAGTGGCTTTCCAAAACGCAGCGAAAGTGAATACGATACGTTTGGAGTGGGTCATTCGTCCACATCAATTTCCGCTGCCCTGGGAATGGCAATTGCAGCCAAGCACAAAGGTGAAACAGATCGCAAATCCGTAGCGGTAATCGGCGACGGCGCCATGACGGCAGGTATTGCATTTGAAGGCTTAAATCATGCAGGCGTTTCAGATACGGACCTTCTTATTATTCTGAACGACAACTGCATGAGCATCGATCCAAATGTGGGTGCGCTGAAGGAATATCTCACTGATATCACTACCTCGCAGACGTATAACAAACTTCGAGACGATGTTTGGAATTTGCTGGGCAAACTCCCTGTAGGTAAAAAATTCACACGGGAAATGGCCAGCAAGCTGGAAGCGAGTTTGAAGGGAATGGTCACAAAAAGTAGCAATCTTTTTGAAGCACTAAATCTGCGCTATTTTGGTCCTATCGACGGGCACAACATAACTAAGCTTGTAGATACCCTTAAAGATCTGCGCAATATTCCCGGCCCAAAACTTTTACATATACTTACAGTTAAGGGAAAAGGGTATGCACTTGCTGAAAAGGATCAGACCAAATGGCATGCGCCGGGTTTGTTCGATAAAATAACTGGTGAGATTTTCAAGAAAAAATTTGATCTGCCTCAGCCGCCTAAATACCAGGATGTCTTTGGCCACACACTCGTTGAGCTAGCGGAAAAGAACGAACGGATTTTTGGCATTACTCCTGCCATGCCAAGCGGCTCTTCCATGAAGTTTATGATGGAAAAAATGCCTAGTCGTGCATTAGACGTAGGTATTTGCGAGCAACATGCAGTAACCGTTAGTGCAGGTTTGGCAACGCAGGGCATGAGAGTGTTCTGTAATATTTATTCGAGTTTCATGCAAAGGGCTTTTGATCAGGTTGTGCACGATGTAGCCATTCAAAAACTGCCAGTGGTTTTGTGTCTCGATAGGGCAGGATTAGTGGGTGAAGACGGTCCGACACATCATGGAGCTTATGACATTGCATACTTCCGTTGCATACCAAACATGATCATTTCCGCACCAATGAATGAAGCGGAACTGCGCAACCTGATGTTCACGGCACAACTTGAGTCCACGAAGCTTCCGTTTGTAATTCGCTATCCTCGTGGAGAGGGCGTGATGCCGGAGTGGCAAAAACCAATGGAAGAAGTGCAAATAGGCAAAGGAAGAAAACTGAGAGACGGAAAGGATGTGGCGATTTTGTCATTTGGTCATCCTGGCAATTTTGCTGCTGCAGCTATTCGCGAATTGAAGGCAGACGGGATTTATCCTGCGCATTTTGACATGCGTTTCGCAAAGCCTTTGGATGAAGACTTGTTGCACGAAGCACTTTCGCAATACGACAAGATCATCACTGTTGAAGATGGAACTGTCGTTGGCGGATTTGGCAGTGCTGTGGCAGAGTTCATGGCAGCGCACAACTACAAAAACGATTTACGTATTATCGGCATTCCTGATAAAGTAGTGGAGCACGGAACGTTGAAAGAACTGTACGGTGAGTGCGAGTATGATGCTGAAGCCATAGCGGATGCAGTGCGTGAAATGGTGAACGACAAAGTGCTGAAGATGGCCTAATCTTCACCGTCAAGTTACTTGTTCTTTTTCCTCCATTGTTTCGGAATTGCGCCATCCATCTTTACAATTTTTGGATAAAAAAGTCCAACAGTTGTTACGAGTTTTTGCTGCGCTTTCATCACTTCGTGAATGTCCTTGTATGCCATTGGCGCCTCATCTAATCCACCTCCTATCAGTTTGACAGAATGTTTGGAAAGCATTTCATTTAAAGTGTTGTGCGTGATGGTTTTCAGCGCTGCTGTGCGACTCATTCTTCGCCCTGCACCATGGGACGCAGAGTTGAGTGATGCTTCTTCGCCCTTACCACGTACAATAAATCCGGGTGCGGTCATTGAACCCGGAATAATACCGAGAACGTCTTTACCTGCAGGTGTGGCGCCTTTTCTGTGCACAATCACTTCTTTGCCGTTGTGTATCTCTTTCCAGGCGAAATTGTGATGATTTTCGACCATCTTCAGCGGTTCTCTTCCTATCTGTTTCGCAATTTTCGAATGTATGATGTGGTGACATGCGGATGCATAGTCACCCGCAAGATTCATCGCCATCCAATATTGCTGTCCTTCTTCTTCATCGAGATTCAGCCATGCCAGGTTCGATGCTTCACCCGGAAGTTTTCTTTTTTCTTTGGCGATTTTCGTAAAATAATTGGCAATGTTGGCGCCCAACGCTCGTGAGCCTGAGTGCGATAAAAGACCAAGATATTTTCCTGCCGGCAGCACAAATCCATTTTCATCATCAGCGTCTATGATGTCAACGATTCCAAATTCTACAAAATGATTTCCAGATCCTGAGGAGCCCAGCTGCTTCCACGCTCTGTCTTGCAATCCTTTCAACAACCCCAAATCATCAAATTCTTTTCTGTTGATTACTTCGTGATCAACAGGCTTGCTAAATGTAGCGCCGGCGCCAAAAAGCGTTGCTTCATTTAATTCTCGTGTGAAATAGTTTTCTTTTTCATGAAGTTCTTTAGGATCAATGTCGAAAATGGAAAGGCACATGCGGCAGCCAATGTCAACGCCCACACCATACGGAATTACGGCATTTTCCGTCGCTAGTACTCCACCAATCGGCAGTCCGTAGCCTGCATGAGCATCGGGCATCAGCGCACCGGCGATGGCGATTGGCAATCGTGCGGCGTTTCGCATTTGGTCTAATGCTCCGGATTCAATGGCTTCGGCACCAAAGACATTGAAAGGAACTCCATTTTCATTTAAGGGTATTTCATCAACCGATGTTTTTGGCTTCGGAATTAGAGCCTCAGCAATTTTGCCCAACAATCCGTCATGCGCATATTGATTGGGACTTTGCAAAATGCTGCTCAATATCTCCAGTGCATCTTTTTTTGGCAGGCTTTTATGGTTTTTCTCCATCACGTTTATCGCAATGGAAATGACCGGTCCTTCTGGATAACCAATGCTGCGAAGTTCTTTGCCTGTGAGTTTAAGCTTGCCCATCTGTCCTGATGCAACAAAAACTCGTCCAACGTCTTTTTAGAATAATTTGCCTTGTGAGCCCGGCCTTTGAAAAGCTTTTGTTTCTAAATCCCACCTGTCTTCATTCATTCCATACAGCTTCCCATATTTTTTGTATTGCTGCGCCACCAGTTGTGCAATGTTGCCTTCGCCTCTCATCCGTACACCCCATCTGCTGTCATTCACTTTTCCATCGTGACTGCTTTCTATAAGATGCCATACTTTGTCAGCCCGGTCCGGAAAGTTTTTATACAACCAATCGTGGAAAAGGAATTTGATCGCACCGTTCAATCGGATAAAAGTGTATGCAGTGAATTTAGCGCCTGCATCTTTTGCAGACTTCATAATGCGCTGCATTTCATGTTCATTTAATCCCGGGATCATTGGTCCCATCATAACTCCCATGCGCACACCCGCGTTACTCAGTTCCTCAATCACTTTTAAACGCTGCTTCGCAGTAACCGTTCGTGGCTCCATTACTCTTCGCAACTTGTCATCAAAAGAGGTGATGGAAACCATCGCAGACACGATTTTCTTTTGCGCCATTTGCTGCAAAATGTCTTTGTCCTTGATAATCCACGCATTTTTGGTAAGAATACCGACGGGCTGATTGAACTCGTTGCATACTTCCAGAAGCTGCCGGGTTAATCGAAATTTTTGTTCAGCAGGCTGATAGCAATCTGTGTTGCCGCTGAGCATTATCGGCGCAGCCTCCCACTTTGGATTCATCAAGAACTTGCGTAAAAGTTCGGGTGCGTTTTTCTTTACCAGGATTTTGCTTTCGAAATCTACTCCGGCACTGTAGCCCCAGTATTCAAAAGAATTTCGAGCATAGCAATAGATACATCCATGCTCGCAGCCCTGATAAGGATTCATGCTGTACATCATCCCTACATCTGGACTGTCTACTTTGTTCACAATGGTTTTTGGAAACACTTCAAGGTATTGTGTTGAAACATTTGGCCCAAACCATTCGTCAATACCTTCAATATGCTCTCGTGTGACTTCGTTAATCAGAAACTTGTTTTTGGTGTTAAACTGTGCACCACGTCCATGTTTATAGTTGTCGAAGTTTTCTATGTTGTTTGCCATAAATTTTTTAATCGAAAAGATTTCCTTGTTCTGTTTTGACAGATTGATTCAGAAACAGAAACTTTTTTATGACTGTGAATTTTTTTTGGCCAGTCGCTCTTTTTAAAAGATGAACACCGTCTGCAATAAATCTTCCGGAAAAGAACGTGTTCGAACATTGTAACCAGGCGCGTTCATACTGCCACGGCTTTAGCTTATTGCAAATGAGGATGTGCGGATCTTCAAAATAATGAGGCTTGTCTTCTTCCATCCTGAAACGG
>JAEZJD010000248.1 GCA_023436425.1 Bacteroidota bacterium
GTTTATCACTTATTCTAAAAATATTTTCAGCAAAAACAGCCGCATTGCGTGAATCGAAAGTGATACCACGGGCCCATTTAGTAGATGGCGTCATGGTGTATCCTGTAGCGCCACTTTCATCTCTCGCATCAGCACGGCGATGTGTGCTACCCGTGTACAACCGAACGCCCCCGGAAAAGGTATTTTCAAAATTACCGAGATTATAATCGGTAATGATGCGGCTCTCCATTGCATAATTTCTATATTGATCAATGTTCAATACGCGATCGTTAAAACGTCCTTTTGCTACATTGAAAGAGTCTTTAACGGTAATGGCTTGCGTAAAGCCGATGCTGTTCCGGTCTCCTATTGTTGCGAAAAATTTGGTGTTCCATTTCGTGCTTGCATTAATGTAATAATTCGCAATCAATGCAGGTGTTGTCCACGTGATGTCGAACCAGTTGCGACTACGCAAACTTTGTTGTGCATCTTTTTGAAACTGAACATCGGTGAGGCCGCCAGGCTGCTGACTGCGGATGTGCGAACGCATCAACTCCGCACTCAGAGAAAATTTTGGAGTGATGTAGTACGTGAACGTTCCATAACCTGCATTGGTAAAATAACGGCTATTTTCTCGCCATCCATCGCCGTTTCTATGATCGAAAAACGTGTAGTAATGTATCTTATCTGTTTTCCCGCCAATTGCATTATACGAGTTAAAAAGATTATTACTTCCAACCGTTTGCTGAGTTTCAAATTGAAACGGTTTATTGATTTCGCTGCCGTTGCGTAAAATGTAGTTCACCAAACCCCCAAACTGAGGTCCGTACTGCAAAGAGCCTTGCCCGCGAACTACTTCAATTCTTTGTACCGCCTGCAGTTGCGGATTATAATAAGCTTCAGGATAACCAAATGGATCGGCGGCAATGTCATATCCATTTTGCCGAACATTGAATTCCCAACTGCGGTTTGGACTTAAGCCTCTTGCTGAAATGCCGATTTGTATTCCGCTTGGATCGCTTTCCCAAACGTGAATGCCGGGAACTTTTGCAATCACCTGACGCATGTTGTTGGTCACAACATTTCCCTGAACATTATCTAAAACAATCAATGCATTTTTCTTTCCTGCATAAATACTCGTTCCTACCACTTCGGGCATCTGTTGGTAATCGCTCTTGGAAGCACGGCCAACGACAGTTACGTCTGGTAAATATTTATGTATTATTGGCAATGTGTCTTCAACGACAGAAACGCCATTTTGAGCAGAAGCTAAAGTTGCTATAAAAACAAAAGTTAGTAAAACGCCTTTTTTCACTGATCGATCTTTTAATAAGTTGGTTTCAAAAGTTAAGAGCCGCAAAATTGCAGAGGTGCATGTCTTTTATTATTGACTTAGCTCAGAATTGACAATAACATGAGACAGAAAAGCTGATTATGACAGATCTATGACAGCGGGGAGATGGAGAGGATTTCTAACGCTGTCGCAGGTTTTTGTATATCTTAATGGCACTGATTAGCACAATCATCAAACCAATCAGGAACGCAAAGCCCCACACAACACTAATGCTTTGCTTCACAGTCGCAAGCATCACGATGGCAATTAAAAAAATAGTTGCGACCTCGTTCCAAATACGAAGTTGTTGGGAATTGTATTTGAAAAGGCCGTTCTGTTGCTGCTTGTAAATTGAATGAAGCGAAAAATGATAGACATACAGCAGCAACACAAAGATCAATTTGATCAGCAGCCACCTACCCGCGGGGATAAGTAATGTTTTATCCAAACCTCCGTTGAGCATCACCCACGGACCAAAAATTAGAGTCAAAATTGCGGACGGCCACGTTATGCCAAGCCACAGACGCTTGGCCATCAACGTAAATTGCTTTTGCAAAATACTTCTCTCCGGGTCGGGCTTTTCGTTTGCCTCAGCGTTATAAATAAATAGTCGAACAATGTAGAACATACCTGCAAACCAGGTAACGATGAAAATTATATGCAGCGCTTTTAGGTATTGGTACATGATGAATGATGAGTAATCAGTGATGAGTAGACCTAACCAATTAAACCAGACAACTGCTTAAATGTGCTAATAAGATGATGTGCCAGTTGCTTTAAATTATCAGTGTTAGTATAGTTTAACTCGCATGCAAGATCAAGAGCTGTGTCCACTTCAATCAATGAACCTCGCGAAACTTCGAAAAAGCGCTTACGTTCCGCTTCCGATTTTCGAGAGCATTCTTCTGCGATGTTCAAGTGAACCGATAAAGCCGCTCTGCGGATTTGCTGAGTCATGCCGAATCGTTCTTCAGCCGGAAAATCCTTTGTCACTTTGTAACACTCAAGTGTAAATCTCTTTGATGCCAGAAAAACATCTTTTTTCGTATGAGCCAATTGTAAGAACATAATTTTTTTTTAGTTCGCTGAATCTGCGTTTAAAGATTTTGATTACTGATCACTCATTATTCATCTGTTGCACCCAGTTCGCCAGCGCAGCTACCCACAGCGGATGAACATTCAGGCATGGAATCATTTGAAAGCTCTCACCTTCATTGTGCATAAAAATCTCTTTTCCTTCTTCCGCAATTTCTTCCAACGTTTCCAAACAATCACTCACAAATGCCGGACACACAACCAATAACCTTTTAACTCCTTGTTTCGGCAATTCGGCTAAACGAGCCGCAGTATAAGGCTGCAGCCACGGATCTCTCCCCAGTCGCGACTGGAATGACATACTCCATTTTTCGCCGGGAATCTGTAGCCGCTCCACCATTCGTTTCGTTGTGACAAGGCATTGATGCCGGTAACAGAACTCATGCGCCGCCGACGGAACCTCACAGCAGTCCGCAATTTTCAGGCAATGGGCTCCCGTCACGTCACCTTTATATATATGTCGCTCCGGCACACCGTGATAAGAAAACAAAATGTGATCGTATTGAGTGTCGAGATGTGGCTGAATACTTGCCTGCAACGCATCTAAATATTCTTCATTATTATAATAGGGTTTTACTGTGGTCAGTGCAAAAGCGTAATTACCTTTTCTGTGATGTTCCTTTGCATACTCAACAGCCGTTTCGTAGCTGCTCATCGCATAATGCGGGTACATTGGTATTAGTATCACTTCTTTCAAATCGGGATTCTGCTCCACCAATTCATCGAACGCAGCTTTTGGTGACGGATTCCCATAACGCATAGCAACAGATACAGGTTCCGGTATCTCATTTTGCAATGCATCACGCAGCTGTTCCGAAATGACAATTAGCGGCGACCCTTCTTTCGTCCAAATTGATTTGTACGCTTCAGCAGATTTCGGCGCTCGGAAAGGAACGATTATCCCTTTGACCAGCAAAGCCCGAAAAAGCCATGGCTTGTCGATCACACGTTCGTCCATCAAAAATTCATCTAAATACCTCTTTACGTCTTGCACCTCAGTTGAATCGGGAGAGCCCAAATTCATGAGAACGACCGCTCTTTCCATAGCGTGCAAAAGTAGATACTGCAGCTTCAAAACCGTTACACGTGCCGCCTGCTCATCATCGGTTTCTACTTGCCGGATGCAAAATGACACAGCAATGACACGTCCGCGAAACAGTTGCGATTAGCAAAATATACTTTTGCCGCTGCTTCTCGTATTAACAGAGAAATGGATCATCACAGATTAAAAGACGTAGCCAACTTTTTTGTAGCTGGAATAAACTACAAGAAGAATGATGCGGCTATTCGCGGACAGTTTTCTATCAACAACGAACAGTACGATAAGATTTTAACACTTGCGAAGCAAGAAGGCATTACCGAGCTTTTTGTTCTTTCCACATGCAATCGTTCAGAAATTTATGGCTTTGCATTTTGCAGCTATCAGTTAATTCACCTGCTTTGTTCGCAAACTGAAGGAGATTTTGAAACGTTCCTAAAATCTGCTTACATAAAAAGTGGAGCGGACGCGATTGAGCATGTTTACAATGTTGCCGCTGGTTTGGATTCGCAAATTCTTGGTGATTATGAAATTGTAGGGCAGCTGAAAACAGCCATAAAGTTTTCGAAGAACAAAGGATTCGTAGGCGCTTTTACAGAAAGATTGACCAACTCTGTTTTACAATCTTCCAAACTGATAAAGAACAGCACGAAACTCAGTAGCGGAACTATTTCAGTTTCGTTTTTAGCTATACAATACATCAGAAATTTTGTTGCAGATGTGGGTTCCAAAAAGATATTGCTGCTTGGCACTGGCAAAATCGGGCGAAACACTTGCAAAAATTTGGTTGATTATCTCCGCCCTCAAAGTATTACACTGATAAACCGCTCTCCGGAAAAAGCAGAAAAACTTGCCTGTGAACTTGGGTTAAGATCTGCTCCTGTTGAAAACTTAGCAGATGAAATCGCCAATGCCGATATCGTCTTGGCGGCAACTAACTCGTCGCAACCATTGATCTTCAAAGAACATTTGCAACACGGAAATAAATTAATTGTTGATCTTTCTGTTCCATCAAACGTGGAAAAGGCAGCATCACTTTTAAGCAATGTCACCGTAGTAAATGTGGATGAACTTTCTAAATTAAAAGATGACACCTTGAAGGCCCGGGAAGCCGACGTGCCAAAGGCCAAAGCAATTATTGGCGAGTTGATGCTGGAGTTTACCGAATGGTATAACATGCGCAAGCATGTTCCTTTGCTCGTTGATTTGAAGGTAAAGCTTCGTGCGTTGTACACACATTCCCAATATTTTCAAACCTACTCTGCTTGCACCAAAAAGGTCGATCTCGATATTCAGCGCGTGCTGAATGAAACCGCCGGCAAGATTAAAGCCAACAACGACCCGGGCTGCCAATACATATCGGCTCTCAATAACTTCATAACCGCAAAAGGTTAATGAAAAGAACATTACGCATCGGTACAAGGGACAGTCAATTGGCTGTTTGGCAAGCTTCATTGGTACAGGAGCAGTTAAAAAAATCAAACGTTCCATCGGAACTTGTATACATCAAGAGCGAAGGCGACCTGGATACCACCACTCCACTTTACGCACTGGGTGTGACAGGTGTGTTTACAAAAGCATTAGATACAGCACTGCTCAATAACCGCATTGACATTGCAGTGCATTCAATGAAAGATGTTCCCGTGCAATTGGCGCAGGGAATAGTGCAGGCCGCCGTGCTGAAACGCGGTTCGCACAAAGACATTTTTGTTTACAAAAACGCAGATGATCTTCACGAAATAGGGTTTCTAAATGGCGAATGGTATACGGCGAAAAACGGCAAGCCAATGAAAACTAGCTCCCCGCGATTAACGGTTGCAACGAGCAGCGTACGGCGCATCGCGCAATGGCTAAACCGGTATCCAAATCACAAGATGGAAAATCTTCGCGGTAATGTAAACACACGATTGCGAAAGGTAAACGATAGTGACTGGCACGGTGCCATCTTTGCGGCTGCGGGATTGGAACGAATCAATGTTCGTCCGGAGAATTCCGTTGATTTGGACTGGATGTTACCTGCGCCTGCGCAAGGCGCCATTATGGTCGTGTGCAGGGAAGAAGACAAAGATTCAATCGAATGCTGCCGCATTTATAATGATGAAGAAACAGCGCTGTGCACCAAAATTGAAAGAGATTTCTTAAGCGCATTGATGGGCGGATGTTCTACCCCCATTTCCGCATTAGCAATGGTGAACAACGGCGAAGTAAAGTTTTGTGGCAATGTATTAAGTCCCGACGGACAGCAAAAAGCAGAAATTGAAAAAAGAACATCTGTTGCGAATGCGAACGATTTAGGAATGCTGGCGGCAACAGAAATTTTATCACGCGATGGACGCACGATAGTAGATACGATCCGAAGGAAAGGCTTAACTGCAAATGATGAAGTATAAAATCCTAAGCACAAAGAAACTGGAGCCGTCGCTGTTGCAACAAGCGATCGAGATTGGTTGTGAAATTATTGAACAGGAGTTTATATCAGTCAAGTTAATTCCGAATACCGCATTCCAAAAGGCAGAAGTAGCCAATTGGGCAGAAAAACAAGATGTCGTATTTACCAGTGCGAATGCGGTTCAGGCGGTATCCAAAATTTTAGAAAGCAGCGGAATCTCCTTTCCCTCTCATTGGAATATCTTCTGCATATCGGGCAGAACAAAAGCAGCTATAACTGATCATTTTTCAAAAGAACGAATAATGGCAACCGCCGATTACGGGAAAGATCTAGCAGAAAAAATAGTCGAACATGCGAATGAGGAAGTTATCTTTTTCTGTGGCAATAAAAGAAGAGACGAACTGCCAAAAATATTGCGGCAGGCAGGTCTTTCTGTTCATGAAGTGGTAGTCTACGAAACTATCGAAACTCCGGTTTCGATCAATCAGCAGTTTGACGGCGTACTTTTTTTCAGCCCGAGTTCTGTTGAAAGTTTCTTCTCAATGAATGACCTGCAGCAGAATGTTGTTTGTTTTGCAATTGGCAACACAACTGCGCACAGCATTAGACACCATACCAACAACAAAATAATTATCAGCGAATCGCCAACTCAGGAGGTTTTGTTAGAGGAGGTGAACTCCTATTTTCAGAATATTAATTGTTACGAATGACTGTGTTAAAGAATGATTTATTATTAAGAGCACTTAGGAAAGAAAAAGTAGAACGTCCGCCCGTGTGGATGATGCGTCAGGCAGGAAGATATCTCCCGGACTATATAAAGCTGCGTGAGAAGTATGACTTTTTCACCAGAGTGCAAACACCGGAACTGGCAACTCAAATTACACTTCAACCGATAGACCAGATTGGTGTTGACGCTGCAATAATTTTTTCGGACATTTTGGTGATACCGCAGGCAATGGGCGTGCAGGTATTGATGGAAGAAGGAAAAGGTCCGTCATTGCCTAAAACAATTAAAACCCAAGCAGATATTGATGCGTTAAATACGTCTAACGCTGACGAGCATTTGAAGTATGTAATGAATGCATTAACCCTTACAAAAAAAGAGTTGAACGGACGTGTGCCGCTGATTGGTTTTGCCGGTGCGCCGTGGACAATTCTTTGTTACATGGTGGAAGGAAAGGGAAGCAAAACCTGGGACAAAGCAAAACAATTTGCGTACACTCAGCCCGATTTAGCACATGCCTTGTTACAAAAGATTACAACCATAACAATTGATTATTTAAGGGCACAAGCCAAAGCCGGAGCTGATGTTGTTCAGGTTTTTGACAGTTGGGCAGGTTCTCTGTCGCCGGATGATTTTAAAAACTTTGCACAACCTTATTTGCTGCAAATTACTGATGGGGTAAGCAATGTAGCCCCTGTCATTTTATTTCCAAAAGGAAGCTGGTATGCGCTGAACGATTTAAGTGAAAGCAGCGCCAGCGGTGTTGGAATTGACTGGACTATTAGCCCGCGATTTGCACGGGAATTGACCAGGAATAAAATCGTGTTGCAGGGAAACTTCGATCCAGCTAGGTTGTTGGCGCCTGTTCCGAAAATAAAAACGTGGGTAAAACAAATGATTGATGATTTTGGCGTGCAGAACTACATTGCAAATCTTGGTCACGGCATTACACCCAATGTGCCTGTTGATCACGCCAAAGCATTTGTCGAAGCGGTGAAAGAATACAGATCCGAATGAACGTTCGAGAAAATTGGATAGAATACATACACGATTTGCAAAGCAAAATTTGCCATGTACTCGAACAAGTTGATGGCAAAGCCAGGTTTGTTGAAGATGAGTGGCTAAGGAAAGAAGGTGGTGGTGGAAAAACGCGGGTCATCAAGAATGGAAACGTTTTTGAAAAAGGCGGCGTGAATACATCTGTCGTATTCGGAGAAGTGACAGAGGTAATGAAAACGCAGTTGAAAATTGATGGTGCACAGTGGTTTGCCTGCGGATTGTCGCTGGTGATTCATCCTGCAAATCCTTTTGTTCCTACTGTTCACTGTAATTATAGAATGTTCGAACTGTACGACAGCGGTGGCCAGGTGATTGACAGATGGTTTGGCGGTGGCACCGACCTAACGCCCTACTATTTGTTTGAAGAAGATGCAAAACATTTTCACGGAACGTATAAAAATGTGTGCGACAAATTCGACCGTTCTTTTTACCCCACAATGAAAAAAACGTGCGATAACTATTTCGTTAACGTGCATCGCGAAAATGAACGGCGTGGCATCGGCGGAATTTTTTATGATCATTGCAGGCCAACGACGCAACACGATATAAAATTTTGGACCGCCTTTGGAAAATCTTGCGGCGATGCATTCACCATAGCTTATGTTCCTATTGTTGAAAAACGAAAGGCAACGCCATACACCGATAAACATAAACATTGGCAGGAAATACGCAGAGGCAGATATGTGGAGTTTAATCTGGTTCACGACAGAGGAACTTTATTTGGATTGAAAACGAACGGCCGAACCGAAAGCATTTTAATGAGTCTTCCGCCCACGGTCAGATTTGAATATGATTACAAGCCAGAGCCCGGCAGCCCGGAAGATAAATTGGTAGAAGTCTGCCTGCATCCGAAAGATTGGGCTTAATGTTTTAAATGAACTTTGAATTTTTAATTACTCATGTATTTACAACGCCGCAACAGAATACTCCGTGCAACCCCTGCCATCCGAAGCATGGTTGCCGAAACAATTTTAACTCCAAGTGATTTCATTGTTCCGCTGTTTATCGATGAAGGTGAAAATGTGGAGACGGAAATAGCATCCATGCCCAATTACTTCAGGAGAAGTTTAGACTTAACTGTTCGAGAAGTAAAAGACCTATGGAGCTTGGGCATTAAAAGTGTCTTGCTTTTCATCAAGTGCAAAGACGAACTGAAAGACAATACTGGTAAAGAAGCCTGGAATGCCGACGGATTGATGCAGCGAAGCATTAAAGCAATTAAAGATGCTGTTCCCGAGATGTATGTAATGACCGACGTGGCCCTTGACCCCTATTCGTCTTTTGGTCACGATGGCATTGTGGAGAACGGAGAAATTGTAAACGACGCAACAGTTGAAGCACTGGTGAAAATGAGCATATCACATGCGCAAGCAGGCGCAGATATGGTAGCGCCGAGCGACATGATGGACGGCCGCATTGGCGCCATTCGCGAAGGACTTGAGCAAAGCGGCTTCACCAAAGTGGGCATTATGGCGTACAGCGCTAAATATGCTTCGTGTTTTTATGGACCGTTTAGAGATGCACTGGACAGCGCACCCGGTTTTGGTGACAAAAAAACCTATCAGATGGATTATGCCAATCGCATCGAAGCGGTGAAAGAAGCTTTGATGGACGTGGAAGAAGGCGCAGACATTGTAATGGTAAAGCCGGGACTTCCGTATCTCGACATTGTTCGCGAAGTGAAGAATGCGGTAGATGTTCCGGTAAGCGTGTACAATATCAGTGGGGAATATGCTATGATAAAAGCGGCGGCTAAAATGGGTTGGGTAGATGAAGACAAAGCAATTCTTGAAACGCTGACGTCCATCAAACGTGCAGGCGCAGATTTGATTGCGACTTACTTTGCAAAAGATGCGGTGAAGCTAATTAGATGATTGGGTTAAGCAGTTGTCATTCTGAGCTTGTCGGAGAATGATGTACTTAGCTGCATTACTACTGTCAGCTTTAGTTGCGTCGCACTCTTATACGTTCGGTAATTCTATTCTGAAGATAGGCGGTCATTCGGAAAAGAAGTGAGGGATCTTTGCCCGCATCAAAGATGTCTCACAACGTTCGACACAACAATAGTCTCAATGTTAACACTCATGAACATCTCCAAAAGCAAACAACTTTTCAAAAGAGCACAATCATCCATTCCCGGCGGAGTTAATTCTCCTGTGAGAGCATTTAAGTCTGTTGGCGGCACACCGATTTTTATACAAAAAGCAAAAGGCGCATACCTGCACGATGCAGACGATAATCAATATATCGATTACATCAATTCCTGGGGACCAATGATCATGGGGCATGCCTTCGAACCTGTTGTTGAAGCCATTCAAAAAAAAGCAGCCGACTCTACGTCGTTTGGTGCACCTACAGAGTTGGAAATTGAAATGGCTGAACTCATTAAGAGCATGGTGCCAAACGTCGACCTAATCAGAATGGTTAGCAGCGGAACGGAAGCTTGCATGAGCGCCATTCGTCTGGCTCGGGGATTCACAG
Source organism: Bacteroidota bacterium (assembly GCA_023436425.1). Taxonomy (GTDB): domain Bacteria; phylum Bacteroidota; class Bacteroidia; order Chitinophagales; family Chitinophagaceae; genus Flavisolibacter. The sequence goes on from JAEZJD010000248.1 coordinate 10,100, forward strand.
GCAAAAACAAAATAATCAAGTTTGAAGGTTGCTACCATGGGCACGCTGATTCCTTTTTAGTGAAAGCAGGAAGTGGTGTGGCTACTTTTGATATTCAATCTGTGCCCGGAGTGACGACAGGCGTAGCAGCCGACACTCTTACTGCACCTTACAATGATTTGGAAGCAGTGAAAAAGTTAGTGGCTGAAAACGAGAATGAAATCGCTGCCATTATTATTGAACCTGTTGCCGGTAACATGGGCTGCATTCTTCCGCAGGAAGGTTTTTTACAGGGACTTCGAAAGATCTGCGACAACGAAGGCATCGTCTTCGTTTTCGATGAAGTGATGACTGGTTTTCGGTTAGCAGCAGGTGGTGCTCAAGAAAGACTGAAAATTGATGCAGATTTAATTACTTACGGAAAGGTGATTGGCGCAGGAATGCCTGTTGGCGCATTCGGCGGAAAGCGGGAAATCATGAAGCACATTGCGCCGCTGGGAAATGTGTACCAAGCGGGCACATTAAGCGGCAATCCTATTGCAATGATTGCGGGATTCACGTTGCTTTCATACCTAAAAAACAATACCGGCATCTATGCTGAACTGGAAGAAAAAGGAAATTACCTGAAACAAGGTTTAGAAAAAGTGCTGGCGCAATACAATATTCCTTGTGTAATTAATCAAATGGGTTCGATGATTTCAATTCACTTCAGCGACAAACCTGTAACTGATTTTTCTTCGGCTTCATCTGCAAATAATCAGTTGTTCAACAAGTTTTTCCACGCGATGCTTCACCGTGGCATTTACCTCCCGCCGTCTGCCTTTGAGAGCTGGTTTTTGAGTAACGCATTGTCCAACGACGATCTAGATGCTACGATTCGTGCTGCAAGTGACGCCATTGCGGAGTTAGTTGCTGAATAGAATGGTTGCTGTTGACTCCCTTGCTGCCGGCAGCAGGGCGTGGGAAAAAAGCTAAGCGGCAGCAGCAGCGGCTGTTACATATTTATTATTTTTTGCTTGCATATTTCAGATCTCGCTACTATCTTTCCCGCTTCAATATCCTAAAACCAAAGCTATGCGTACAGGTTACCTCTCTGTTAACCGCTTTATTTACAGTTATGTTTTTCTGATCCTAATTTGGCTTTTTCTCGGCTTTGCCGCCGGCACGGTTGTGTTGCTGTTCCCCTTGCGAAGCTGGGTCGATTTCGTAAGAGAGAAGCATCTTTCCGCCGCACAGGAGAATGTAGGCGTGATCGTAATGATGTTGCTGCTTGCTGCGACTACTTTCTTTTGCAGCATGAAAATTTTCAAATGGCAGCGATCGAAAAAACGTATATCCATTACCGCTAGTGCCATTCTCGTTCCGTTTTTTTGCGCAGCAGGTGCTCTTGGCTTATTTATGAATCCCAATGTTGTGAACAAAGGAACTCAAATCAACACTGTGACGAAACAGTTTACAATCGGCCCTTATCCTACTGCAGAAAAAATTGAAGCGCTGAAGAGAGAAGGTTTCACGGGTGTTATTTCATTGCTGCACCCGGCCGTTGTACCGTTCGAGCCGCAGCTTATTGCAGATGAAGAAGCTGCTTGTAGGAAAAACAAAATTGATCTTATAAAAGCACCAATGCTGCCGTGGGTCGGCGATAATACAGCATCACTGAAAGTAATCGAAGACATTGTGAAGTCGGGCACTGGAAAATTTTACGTGCACTGCTATCTGGGAAAGGACAGAGTGAATATGGTGAAAAATCTAATCCTGAAACTAACAGGCAACGCATCAATTATCGAACAAAAAAGTGGCAACACGAGCCGCTCATTTGAACAGCAAAAAAGCTTTGAGAGAGGAAACATTTTCAAGTTAGCCGATGGAATTTACATGACCCCATACCCGACCAACGAGGAACTTCTTGCCTTTTTTGAAGCCGGGTCAATCAAAACTGTAGTAAACCTTATGGATTCTTCTTTACCGGAAAATAAAAAATGGATTACCGACGAACAAAAGCATCTACAAACGGTCGGTATTAACTTCAAAAATTTCAGCTTGACCACATCAGCCCCGGAACAATTCGTTTTAACCATTTTGGATTCTCTAAACGGTTACCCAAAACCGTTAGTGGTTCATCATTGGAATACAACCTGCCCCGAGAGTAAGCTGTTTAGAAAATATTTTGTTCAGAAAACATCCCAGTCGCCGCTAAATCTCGCCACCAATGTTTCAGAAACTTATTGAGCGGTTTCTTCCCGAAACAGAAGTGATTACACGAGTGGGGCTGCCATTGATTACGGTCGCTTTGATGGCGGCATCGTTTAGCGGATGGATGAAGGTGAAAAAAGGTGTGCGGACGCCATATACCAGGAAGACTTTTCATTTTTTTATTTTCTCGGCTGCAGGGTTGCTACAATATTATTACGGATTGAAAGCAGTAACGTTCTTCGGCGCAGTCGTTTTTATTCTTGTATTGATAGCCGTTATTGCCGGCGACCGGCTTTGGTTTTATCGGGCACTTGCGCGGGAAACAGATGCTCCTCATCAAAAAAAATTTATCATACTTCCATTGCTGGCAACTGCCGTTGGCGGTGTGCTAAGCAATATTTTTTTCCCGACCACAGCCTACATTGGCTACTTCGTAGGCGGTTGGGGCGATGCAGTTGGTGAACCTGTCGGTACAAGGTGGGGCAAACACAGATACACGGTACCGACTCTTTTCGGCGTACGTGCTACACGCAGCATTGAAGGTTCTTTTGCGGTGATGTTAGTCAGTTTTCTTATTTCAACTGGGTGCCTGCTGCAAATGACAGATTTTTTGGTGGGACATGCGTTGTTAGTCGGATTTTTATGCGGAGTTGCCGCCGCCTTGGTAGAATCTGTCAGCAGTCACGGACTTGACAATCTTACTATCCAGTTATGCGCAGCAGGTGTGTTACACTATTTCATCACTTAAAAAAGAAATGGCTCGCACGGTATCCATATCTACTTTTTATCACAGCCACACTCCCACCGGTAATCAGCAGAAAAATTTACGGTGATTTGCGGAACCTGTTTGTTGCCCTGGTATTGGGAAATTTTTGCCTGCATATCGAATAAATATCCTGAAAGCCATTTAATGGTGCCGGTGGTTTCATCGTACGAATATTTGCCCGTTTTTCCATTATCAAGCCATCTGTAAGTGCCGTCGCTTTTCAATTGAAAGTATCCCTTTTGAGGAAAGCTGTATGGCTGTGCCGCTTTTGGTCCGTTCCAAACAGTTTCTGTACAATTGTAATTACCAAAAACCAATTTTCCGCCGTACACCGGTTTCGTCGTGGGAGCGCTTTTGTATTCTCTGGAATCTTTTAGTTTTTTGTAAGTTGAATTTGCTGCAGCCAAATCAGTTGCAAACTGTTTTGTCAATTCAGAATTTGCCTTAAATGCTTTATCGAGAAATGCGGCAGCGTCTTGCTTCATTCCGTGGGCAGTTAACGACAGTCCCGCCAGGTAATTAGCGTAGGAGTCCTCCGGCGCCTTGGCAACAGCTTGCCGAAATCTAATTGCCGCCGACTCCATATCACCCTTTTCAAAAAATTCATAACCGTACAAAACATCAAGTCCTGAAGAATTCATTGAAGTTTTTATACCACCCGTTGAGCGTGAATGCTTCAGATCTTCAATATACGCCGCAAGAGTTGCTGCTGATGTGGTCACGTTGCTTTCAGCAGATGATTTCGAAGCTATGCCTCCAAAATTCAGGTCATATGTCTCCTTGAGTGAAGGGTTTAAGCGTAAAGCAGTTTGCAAAAAAATCTTCGCCTCTTCAGCTTTGTATTTATCATTTTGTTTCAAAAGCGATGCGGCTATTTGGTAAGCGACAAAAGCATTGGTACTGTCTTTTTGATACGCTTGCATGAAGTACATATTTGCTAAATCATACTCCTTTTTTTCAAAGTAATCCTGACCGTACAAAAAGGTAGAACCCACGGATAGGAAACCTGTTTCGCTTCCGCCTGAGGCTTGTGATGCACGCAGCCGCTTTACATATTGCTCCAAAGGATCCTGCGATTGTGCAGACAAAACAAAGCATGAGAGGAGCACGACGGTCACTACTGATTTAGGTAACATTGGGTAACAGATTGATAAGGCGCTAATGTAAAAAGAAAGTCACTATTCCCACAAGTATCAGCACTAATCCCGTAATCTTTTTTTCATTGTTTTCGATAAAGTTCGCCGGCAGCAAATTCACACCACGGAATCCGAGCGTCACCAACAAGAGAATTCCGAAAATGCTGACGACAGAATAAATTATCGACATTAAAAACACGGTGCTCATACCAAAAGCGCCGGCAGATAGAAACAGACTTTCAACTTCAAGACACGGTGATAAAAACATTAAAACGACGAAAATTAAAATCCACTTTTTCTTTGAACGTTTATATTCAGCAACATCTTTTTGCCCGCTGTGGTGGTGGTGAGGTAGGTTTACTGTGAAATAAATTAAGCCGAATACAATTAAGATTAAGGCTGCGATAATTGTTATTGTCCTCCCGAATTGTTCACTCAATTCCTTCCCAATGATTCCCAGAATTACACCCAGTACAACCGTACCCGCGACGTGTGCTGATGCAGCAATTAGTGTCACCGCATAAAGATCTTTTTGCTTCCATCGCTCCGCTTTAGCCACAGCAACCAACGGCAGCCAATGGTTAGGAATCAGCGCGTGCACGAGGGCCAACAAAAAAGTTCCGGTCAGAATGCTATACATAATTGTTTGAAAAAAGTCGTATGCCGATGCAGTTTTGAATGAGGGTCGCAAGTTAGGCAAGATTGGACGGCAGCTAAGAACTTTCACATCTCAATACATTTTAGATTCTTTCATACTTTCGCCGAATGCAGTTGAAAAACAACACTGAATTTCAACACACCCTTGCGTCTGAGATAACCATTAGTGGCGTGGGCATTCATTCGGGAGCAACTGTGAACATGGTTTTGAAACCGGCCGATCCAAATACCGGTATCATTTTCAAACGAGTTGATCTTCCGAAAACACCGTCTGTGAAGGCTGACATCGACAATGTAGTCGACACCACACGAAGCACAACAATTGAGGCAAATGGGGCAAGAGTAGGAACTATAG
>JAEZJD010000273.1 GCA_023436425.1 Bacteroidota bacterium
TGCGTCCGTCAGCCAATGTCAGAACAGCCTTGTCGCCGCCGGGTGCCAGATCCTGTGGAACTGCGGCATTGGTAATGCCTTCTCCGGAACTCGCCGTAGTCGTTCGGTGGGGAAGAAGGTATATAGCGGCACCGGCGATTAGAATAAAAACAGCCGCAGCCGCGAACCTGACCAAACCAGGCATTCGTCTCACTGCTGATTTCCTACGCTGCAGCAGAATGGTTTGAATAATCGTTTCCCAACGTTTTTCATCATATTCCACATCATTGCTGGAAATAATATGATCCTGTATCATTTCTTCCCAGGCATGAGCATCTGTCTTCACCAATTCGTCAAACAGCTCTTGCTGTTCTGAATCGCTGGCAAGTCCTTTCGCGTATCTCTGAAATAAAAATTGATAATATTCTTTGCCTTCCATTGCTGCTCTAATGATTACTGAAAAAGACGCCGACAAATAACTGCAGTCCTACCGGGAAGGAAAAAGTTTTCAATAAAAGGGAAGAAACAAAATTACAGGCAGGTACACTCCTCGTTTTTTGATGATATAAGCCTGAATAAACTTAAGCGCAGAAGTCAATTGATTTTTTACAGTGCTTTCCGATAAGCCCATTCGTTCGGAAATTTGCTTCCGGTTAAGTCCTTCCACCCTGCTCAATATAAACACCTGACGACGACCGGACGGCAGCTTTTCAACGGCTTCAGCAACCAGCTTATTTAGTTCTGAGGCATCCAATTTAAGTTCCAGGCTGTCATCGGCTTCAGTTTGCCCTTCCTGCAAGACGCTTGAATGTTTTATGTTCCGGGCCTTCGTTCTGAGAGAAGAAAGCGCAAGATTGGAGGCTATTCTGTAAAGCCAGCCACCAGGATTTTCAATTTCAGGTAAGCTTGCCCTGTTTAGCCATAACTTCAGGAAAACATCTTGAACGATTTCCTCAGCCTCGGCTTCTGACTTGGTTAAGCTGAGCATGGCCGGAAACAGCTTTGCATTGTAGATGTGAAATATTTTCCGGAATGCAGTTTCATTTCCCCCGGCGATCTGAAGAAATAAATCTCTCTCAATATGAATATCTCCCGCCACTACATTGGTTAATCAAGATAAAATTATAGAAACGATCTCAATACCCGCTGATTTTGAAAGTGCAGAAAAAAAGAGAAGCAGATGCTTCTCTTTTTAAATGTAATGGCTCATCGTCACCTGATAAACTCCGCGAGCTGCTCAGTCAAATCTTCTCCTCTCAAATTTTTTGCAATGATAATCCCTTCCGGATTGACAAGTACGTTTTGCGGGACGGCAGTAACACCATATTTCACCGCAACCTCATTTCTGAATCCTTTTAGATCACTCACTTGCATCCAGGGTAATCCGTCCTTTTCCACTGCCTTTAGCCATGCAGCCCGGCTGTCATCTACCGACACACCAACTATCTCAAAGTTTTTATTTCTGAAGTGCTGATACGCTTTCAGCAGGTGTGGATTTTCTGCCCGGCATGGCACGCACCAGCTGGCCCAAAAATCCACGAGCACATATTTGCCCCGCATCGATGAAAGGGTGAAACCTTGACCCGCAGTATCCGCCTGGGTGAAATCAAATGACTTCCCGATGGCCATCTGCCTTGCTTTTTCATATTTTTCAGTGATCTTTTTTCCCGTAAAAGAGCGTAATACACGTGGGCTCAAGGCACTGTAGTAACGATCGAATGTTGAATCGATCACCGTTGTTTTTTCGCTGTTCACCAAATCAACAGTAACATACGAATCAGGATGCCCGAAAATAAATGCATCAAGAACCTCCTCCATCTTTGCGTGCAGCGGTCTTGCTTCTGCCTGAATGGCTTTGATAAGAACTGTGTCCTTTCGTTTTGCGTAATACACTTTGGAAAAACGGTCGCTCACGTCCCTCCATTGCCTGAGCAGTCCGCCCATTTTGGAGTTGTACTCCATAAAATCCTTTTGCGCCTGCCCACCTGTTATTGTCGCTGTTTTAATACTGTCGATCCCCTCAACAGCGTACTTCCCTTTTTCCAGGTAAAATTGCTGACTGTCATAATGGGCGGAGCGCCTACCCGTGTCTTGTTCAACGGGAAGCAGGGAAAGAAACGCCTTGTTGCCGTAGGCCGTGGTACCCTTTAGCGTGAACTTTCCATTTGTCAAAAAGGCTGTATCATTTATGGTCTTTCCCTGGCTGTTCACAAATGTCAATATAACCATCTTGTTTGAACCCGCTTTTGCCAGCCGGCCTGATATGGTGAAGGGATCCTGCGCCATGCACAACATGCCGTTCAGGAAATATATTGTACAAATTATTGATCGAACTTTCATAAATATTCAATTGATGGCGGCGAACTCAATGCCGCACAAGAGTTTGACGAAAACAAGGTTTTAGGGATTGTCCTGCATGCCGGGGTTTTCACCAAGGATTTTTGGCGGAATGCGAAAGACAAATTGGTTGATATTATTTAGTGTGTACGTTTCTTTTACCACACCGCTCGCATCATAAACTTTGTGTTGATAAGTGGTGGCGCCAAACAGTGGATCTACCCAAAGCCTCCGCATATCAAACCAGCGGTAGCCTGTTACCGAAAATTCTCTAATACGCTCTTCCATAATGAACTGCAGCAAAGCTTTCTTGTTGGTTTGCGCCGCTGCAGGAACTTTTGCATCTGCAGCCGGCATACGATTCGCACGGAAAAACTCCAACTCACTCACGGCTCCCGCAATGTCATCATTTCTTGCTTTTAATTCGGCTCTGAACAAATAGAGTTCAGGCACACGAATACCCCAGAAACTAACAGTCGTACTGCCACGTCTGACCAATTTCAGACCGTTTGGAAAAGTGAACGAATTCGTCAGCCATTTTGCCCTGCGCACGTCGGTCGGTCCGTACAATGCATCCGCTTCCGGCGTAAGGTACACAAGTGTTTGGGATCCGCTCAGGTAAACGTTAGACATCACTTTTGCATATACATTTTCCTGGTCGTTGGGCGCTGTCGGAAAACCCGGAAAAGCAGTGTTGTAGTTCAGCAGCAATGTGGGTGCAGTCGATGCCGATTGAGCAAGATTACTGATTGATTCGTTCAACAGAGGCATTGCTTCTGTAAACTTGCCCATAAAGATGTACACCTTGGCCAATAATCCCTGAGCAGCAGCTTTCGACATCCGCGAACGGTGCGGCACACCGGTGTACATCAAATTAGGAATAGCCTTCGTCAAATCACTTACGATAAGATCATACACCTCTTGCACTGTAGCTCTGGTGTAAGGGCCGCCGTTAATGTCAGCCTCTTTGATAATCGGAAATCCGGGGTCCGTGGATGCCGTTGCTGCGTTATACGGTTTGCCATAGTAGTTGATCAGCAAAAAGTATGTCCACGCCCTGCCGGCATAAGCTTCCGCCTGCAGCGATTTCTTAACTGCCTCGGTTCCTTCCGTGGACTCCATAACCTCATTGATAATCTTGTTGTACATGTACAACCCCTTGACTGGTGTCAGCGTTTCTTTTGCATCTTCCTCAGGCGTATAAATATTGAAATCCCACTTGAACAATTGTTTGTCCCGCAACGATGCACTCGACCACGCCGGTTCCTTCACCGTCACTTCATCGCCTGGTAGCACCTGTCCATCAGCGCCGGTAATTACAATTAAATCAAGGTTGTTCAGCAAAAGGTCGTAATCACTTGTTTTACTGGCGATCACTCTTCCCTTTGGCTTTATCTCCAAAAACGATTTTTTACACGAAGTCAAAAAAATCAATGTTAGTAGAATGACCCCGTAGGTATATAGTTTATTACTCATTTTAGTTCAATTGATGATTAGAACGAAAGATTTGCACCAAATGCCAAAGTCTTTTGATTAAAAGGAATTACCAGGTCCTGAAACTCCGGATCAATGCCATATTTGTTCGCCTTCCAGAGAAGGACATTACCCACCTGCACCCTGAAAGTGACTCCCTGGGAATGTATTTTTTCTGTCAGATTGCTGGGCAAATCGTAAAAAAGTGTCAGATCGCGAAGCTTTGCAAATGATGCATCAACGATATTGCTGCTGCCACGGGTGAAGTAATCTGTGTTGGTAAGGGCAGCTATAGGATTCGCGTTTGTTATGTAAGGAGGAATATCAGTGAACGCCTCATCGCCGGCAACTTTCCACCTGTTTAGAAAGTCGGGAGAAACGTTGTGATCCAAACGTCCGCCGAAAATGACATTGCGGTACCTTCTCATTTTATGACCCATCTGATAGATCACGTTGGCTGAAAGACGAAAATTTTTGTACTGCAGATCATTGTTGAAGCCTCCGTTCCACACCGGTTGATAACTGCCCATGTAAACAATATCTTCTGGTTTGGTAATGGCTTTGTCGCTGGTAACCTTGCCGTCAGCAAGGCTGATTTGCGTCTTACCGGTATTGTCCAGCCCCACATAATCATAAGCAAACAGCGTAAAAGCAGGCAGTCCTTCCTTCAACGCCTGTTGCACTTGCGTAGCGCCCGTTGAAACAACAGCGCCATTCGCTAATTTGATGATCTTGTTTTTATTGTAGGCAAACGTAAGTAGCGTACTCCAGTTAAAGTTCCGACTTGTAACGTTCAACGATTTCAAATTCAACTCAACACCTTTGTTAGATATATTTCCCTGGTTTCCCACTACAGCAGGCCATCCATTCAGGCTGTTGGGATAAATTAATCCTATCAGATTATCGGTCTTCTTATCATAAGCATCGATGCTGCCGCTAAGGCGCGCGTTAAGAACCGAGAAGTCAAGACCAATGTTCAGCGTTTGAGTTCTTTCCCAGGTCAGCTTGGGATTTCCCGGCGTTACAATGCGCAAGCCGATATTGCCGGGGAAGAACGCACTTCCCACTGGACCGGTGATGTCTTGCGACGCGGCAGTGCCAGGATTGGGAGAATTACCGGTAATACCATAAGTCAAACGGACTCCGAGTAGTTGCACCCAGGGCACGCTGCGCATAAAATCTTCGTTGCTCATCAACCATTTTGCACCGGCACTCCATACAGGTTTGTTTTGGGCCGACTTATCCTTTCCAAACAAATTGCTTTGGTCTATGCGCCAACTTGCATTAAAGGTGTATTTGCGATCATACGTGTAAGCTGAATTTGCATAATAAGATGTAAAACGCGACGTCGTTTCATTGGTAGAGAATGCATCGTTTGTGAGCGTGCTCGCAACACTGACATAGTTCGGCCAAACAGTATTCATCAGAAAGCCTCCCAGTGTTTTATAATCTACAGCAGCATGGGTTAAGAGATCTTCGTCAAACCCTCTCACCCGGCTTGTCATATTCGTTGTGAATTGCTCTTGCGCCTCTTGTCCGGCAAGGGCGGTCAGTTGGTGCCGCTTCCACGAATTGTCATAAACCATTTGGTTGCGAACCGTCCAGTTTCTATTTTCTCCATTGATCGTTGTGAGCCTGCCACCATTGGTCGGCAAATAATAGGTCGGAACTGTGCTGGCGTTGGGAGCTACCGTAAACTGCACAATTTCTTTTCTTACCGTGTAACTGGTAAGCCTTTCAAGATCACGTTGTTTTCTGTTCCCTTTGATGTATCCGTAAGTGCCCACAAATCGAAGCCCCTTTACCAGATCAACTTCCACCCCACCGTTGATACGGGCCTGTAAAAATTCAAAATTGGTATAGCCCCGGTTGAATTCATCAAGCGGATTGTACTCCAGACTGAAACGGCTGCGCGCCTGCCATGAGGCTATTACGGAATCAGACAACCCTGTTAGAAACGGAATGTTCAGGTTGTTTCCATTGGCATCTTGAAACAGTTGATACGGCAGGAATTGATAATTGGTTTGATAATTCCTTTGTGCAGAACTGTTATTGTTCGATATATCCGTCAACACGTTGAACCGCAACCATGGTGCAACGCGTATGTTTTGATTCAGATTCATTTTGTAGTTCTGGTTCTTTTCTCCCGGCTGGTCACTTTTCGTATCAGTATAATTGAAGGAACCATAGAACGCATACTTATCACCGCCGCCTGTAAGCGACAGTGTATGGCTGCTTAGAACAGCCTTGCGATAAAATAAATCGCTGATTTGATTCATATTATTAATGGCGGCGAGGCTGTCAAGTTGTGCATTTGCCTGAGTCGCACTGATCAGTCCACGGGCTTGATTGTACAGAATGACCTCGTGAGGTGGCAGTATTCCGCCGGTGTTGGGAAAGGACCCAACACTGCTCCACGGATATTGACCGAGATAACCTGGAGTGTTGAAAATTTCTTTTCCGGCATCAATAAACTCGCGGCTGGAAAGCACCGGCGAATAGTCAAGATCAGGCCTTCCCTGAATATTGGTGAAGCCATTATAATTGACACGCATCTTACTGTTGAAAGAGCCTTTCTTCGTGGTAATGACAATAACACCGTTCGCAGCCCGGGCGCCCCAGATGGACGCAGCCGTTGCATCCTTCAAAAGCACAATGCTTTCTACGTCCTGTGGGTTGATGGTGGTAAGCCCCGGCATCAGCAACGGATCATCCTGTGGGTTGGGACTGGCAAGGTCGGGCATAATAAGTCCATCAACAACGTAGAGCGGCTGAGTGCTGGTCGCCTGCGACGACAGCACAGAACCCCCAATGGTTGAAAGCCCCCGCACAAGCAAAGGACTCCTCGCCGGCGTTTGATTTACAACGAGTCCCGGCAGCAACCCATCCAAATTTTGCAATACGTTCAGCGATGTTGTTCGGTTTGCAACAACACCCATGTCTGCTTTGGAAAATGAACCGGCACTCCTTTCTTTGCTGATGGTCTGGTAACCTGTGTTCACCGTTACTACAACATCCTGCGCAGCAGTGACCTTTGTTGCAAGCGTGATCGTGGACAGATCGGTTTTTCCCGCCACCGCAGTTTCGAATGTTTCCACGTTAACGCCGGAAAAAACAAGTTTGGCGTTTTCGGCCACGTCCCGCAAAACGAAATAACCTGAAGCGTCTGTGGCAGTGGCGTTTCGTGTGCCCTTTACCGTTACCGTCACCCCTTCAACCGCCTCTCCCTTTTCATTAACAACCCGTCCCCGTACATCGATTGGCCGAATGGTTAGCTGCTCCGTCTGTTCTGCTCTGGGCTTGAT
>JAEZJD010000275.1 GCA_023436425.1 Bacteroidota bacterium
ATCACGCATGCTTCCAGCACAAGGGAACACGCTTCAGGTATGGTCATAAAATAACGAATGATGTCGGGGTGGGTAACGGTTACGGGCCCTCCTTTTTCAATTTGTTCTTTGAAACGAGGGATCACCGATCCGCTGGAGCCAAGGACATTGCCGAAACGGGTGGTGATAAACTTCGTCGCAGGTAACAGCGCATCGTTTTGTTCTGCCGCCGTGCGACGGTCAACAACCATTTTGTGCACTTTGGTTTGCAATCCTTTAATGTACAACTCCGCGACCCGTTTTGTGGCGCCCATTACACTGGTGGGGGTGATCGCTTTATCAGTTGACACCAGGAGAAAACGTTCCACTGCAAATTCCCTGGAAAGATCGGCTACCACCTTTGTTCCATACACATTGTTCTTTACAGCCTCTGAAGGATTTTTTTCCATCATGGGCACATGCTTGTACGCAGCAGCATGAAAGACCACCTGCGGTCGATACGTTTGGAACAAATGCCTCATTTTATCTTCCTCGGTTACGTCGCTCACAATCACCTTGCACTTCCCTGTATCGCCTCTTTCTTCCAACTCATTTTCGAGTGTGTACAAACCGCTTTCGCTGTGGTCGCACAACAACAAAACTTCCGGACTGATTTCCGTAAGCTGGCGCACGATTTCGCTTCCGATAGAGCCGGCAGCTCCTGTGATGAGAATGCGTTTTCCCGACAAATAATTTTGTACATGATCTGTGGGCAACTGGATGGTTGGACGGTTCAGCAGGTCTTCAATTTTGATGTCTTTAATTTGACGCACGTGCAGTTCTCCATTAATCCAGTTTTGAATAGGCGGGATCGTCTTTACCGAAACCCCTTGGGAAATGTAATAGTCAACCACCTCATTTTTCAACTGCAGATCTATGTCGTCGCCGGCTATAAAAAGCACCTTTACATCCCAGTTCTTACCCATTGATTTAATGTCGGCAAAAGAGCAGATTGGTACATTGTCAATTGTCTTTCCAAGCAACTTGCGATTGGTTTCAATAAAACCAACTACACGATACTTCGGATCGTCCATTCCTTCTATCGTTCTTTTCAGAAGCGTGGCGTTCATGGCACCGCCTAAGATCAACACCTGTTCGTACACGTTTCTCGCATTCACGCTGCGCTGGTAGAGGTCTTTTGCCAGCACCCGGTAGCCGAAGATGACAAACGAGGAAGTGAAAAAATAAATGATCAAAATAGAATTTGGGACGATGTGCGCCATGCCCAAACTTGCACGGATCAAATTAAGAATCAGGAGAACGAAAAATGTATAAAAAAGAGCCTGCACACACCGGAATGCCTCCTGTGCGCCGGACATTCTGATGATGCCTTTGTATGTTTTAAAAAGGCGGAAAAATATTATGTTGCCAACGGTTATGGCCAACATCTGAACTTCTATGTGGAACTGTGTGATCTGTGAGAGATCAAAATTGAAACGCAGCAGGTTCGCATAAAACAAAGCCAGGTTGCACGTGATGATATCTAACGTGAAAATGATCCACCGTGGAACTACGCCTCCGTTTTTTATGATACTGTAAAAAAGTTTCATGGCCGGTTTAGCCGTTGTATTTTAAAGAGATTCAGATATTGTCGATGCCCGAAGAACCTAGTACCTACCGTTGAAATGCGCCACAGCAGTAATTCTCCCGTTCGCTAAGGGTCGCTAAATTAAAGTAAAAAATGGTGTAATCCTAATGTTGTATTCGCAAATCATCTCAGCAAGTTGCCAGATTTGAAGTGCAGTTGATCTACTGCTATTTTTGCTCCATTGTTGAAGACCAAGTTGGCGTGTTGGTTCTTGTATTTTTTTGTTTCGATTTTGTAGTCTCAACGATCCATTATCCCACAGTTCCATTTAACATTCTTCCTATTTTTGAAGAATGGAACACCTCTCTGAAATCAAGCAGATTTTACAACAACTCAAGCCGGAACTGTCCAGGCGGTTCCGCGTTCAAAGTCTTGGTTTGTTTGGTTCCGTGGTACGGGAGGACTTTTCGCCAGCCAGTGATGTTGACATTATTGTGGACTTTGACCAGCCAATTGGGATCGAGTTCATTGACTTGGCCCATTACATTGAACAGCAGCTCCATAAAAAGGTAGACCTAGTATCCCGCAATGGTGTCAAGGACAAATACTTTCACGCCATCGAGCCGGAAATCATCTATGTCTAAGCGTGAACCGAAACTTTTGATCAGTGACATTCTCGAGAGCGCTCGAAAGGTGCTTAGTTATACGGCAGGGCAAAGCTTTGAAGAGTTTAAGAGTGATGACAAAACGGTGGATGCGGTCATCCGCAATTTTGAAATTATTGGCGAAGCTGCAAACCGTTTACCCGACCAGTTCAAGGCGAGCTTTCCGGAAATCGAATGGCTTCGCATTCACGGCTTCAGAAACCGCATTGTTCACGATTATTTTGGCATCGACTATTCCATTGTCTGGACCATCAAAGAGAATTTCCTGCCATTGATGATTGCCCAACTGGAGGCACTCCTCGAAAGCTAAATCATTCTTTTCAACACAAAGCTCAGGAACTCGTAGCCCGCAGGCGAGCATGGTTTAATTCAGTTGCTCCGCTTTGCGGAAAAGGATTGATCCGTCAGTTTTTTGAAGGTGTTGTTTTTGAAAACGTGTGTGATTAGTGGCTGACGCCTTTGGAGGTGGCAGAGTGGAAGAACGTGAGGAGAATTATTTTGAAATCGAACGGAAGACTTTTTCGATGGAGATATTCTTTTTCATAACCTACCTTTTGTTCGAGTGAGAGTTCATCACGACCATTGACCTGCGCCCAGCCGGTTATACCTGGCTTCAGTTTATCAACGCCGGCAGCTCGTCGAAGCTCCATCAGGTCGTCCTGGTTGTACAATGCAGGTCTTGGTCCAACAAATGCCATTTCGCCCCGAACGATGTTAACCAGATTGGGAAGTTCGTCGAAGCTCAGTTTGCGCAGCCATTTGCCTGTCTTCAAAAGATATTTTTCCGGATGGGTGAGCAGATGCGTTGCGACGTTCGGCGTGTTTTTCTTCATGCTGCGAAATTTGTACAGCCAAAAGAACGTAGCGTCTTTTCCAAATCTCTTCTGCTTAAAAAAAACCGGAGCGCCATCTTCCAGAAGAATGAGCATACCAATGACAAGGAAAAGCGGAGAAAGAATGATCAGCAGAAGAAATCCAAGAACTCTGTTCAGCATAGTCGCGGGAGGTTCAAGATGTTCAAGATGTTCAAGATGTTGGACGTTGCGAGAAAGTTTGGATTGTATGTGCAAGACCTTCACGGGCACTAATTGGTAGAGGCTTGCCTATAGCGGCTTTCAGTTTAGCATTAGAAACAACATAGCTTTCTGTGAGCTTTTGCAGTCGCTCGGAGTTGAGCGGCAACCGCAACACGTCACCTACTTTAGCCATTGATGTGACGAGCGCCTTCGGCAGATTCCAAATTCGTTCTCTTTTGTTGACCGATCTACTTATTAGTGAAATAAGTGTGTTGGTCGACAGTGGTTCGTCGTCTGCAACGTTGTAAATACCGGATGGAATGTTTTTGTTGTGCAACAATTCTTTTACAACAAAGCAAAGATTACCGATGCTGCAGAAAGAGCGTTTGTTTTCAAAAGCGCCGAGCGGCCACGGAATACCTTTGGAGACCAGTTTGAAAAGAAGATTTAAATTGCCTTTGTTGCCCGGACCGTGAATCATGCACGGACGGAGGATGTACACTCTTTTGCTTTCGGGCAAGTTTTGCAAAATGTATTCTTCGGCCAGTCGTTTGCTTTTTCCGTAATGCGTTTTGGGATCAGGCGCAACATCTTCAGTTAAAAGGTCGTGCACTTCGTCCGCAGCTGCTTTCACGCTGCTCATGAAGATGAATACTTCTGCGGATGAAGAAATGAAGTAGTCAAAAATCTGTTTTGTAAGTTCTGTGTTGTCTTTATAGTATTCGCCCGGGTTCGAAACATTCTTCAGATCGTGTGCTTTGCCGGCGAGGTGGATGACGGCGAAAAAGTTGTTTTGGTGAAGTGCCGTTGTATTAAATGAATTGCCTTCTCTGCTGATGGGGAAAACGTTGTATCCGCTTTCAGTTAAATACGTTGAAAGATTTTTTCCGACGAAGCCGGAGGCGCCGGTGATAGCGATTTTCTCATTCATTCAAAAAGATCTCTTCCAATTTTGATAACAGAACTTCGCGTTCAAATTCCTTTTCGTAATAAGTTCGACCATTAATCCCAATCGCCTTTCTCTCCTTTTCGGATTGGTTGTATAACTTCTCAATTGCCGCTGCCAGCCCTTCAGGGTCTTCGGCGTCTGCTACATAGCCAGCGTTCGCGTCTTTAATAATCTGACCTCCAATCCCATCCAACGATCCAATAATTGGCTTGCCGCATGCGAGATATGATTGAAGCTTGCTGGGAACCGTTACCGAAAATATTTCACTTTTTTTAAGGCTGACAATCAGACCGTCAGCGCAGCTGAAAACCTTCGGCATTTCCGACGCAGGTAAACTTCCCTTTAGAAAAAAAGTATCTTCTAAACCCAATTCGTGCACCTTATGTACAATCTCCTCCTTCATTCTGCCGTCACCGTATATGAGCCACTTCACTTCGAGGCTTTTATTCTTCAGGATAGATGCTGCTTTCAACAGTGTATTAAAGCTTTGGCTTTCACCGAGATTGCCGGCAAATACCAGCTTAAAGTTTTTTGGAAACGTAGACATATACTGCGGGTGTTTCTCCTGGACAGTATAAAAGCTTTCCGCATAAAAAGGATAATAAATCACTTTTTCCACTTTCACCTTTTGGTTCTGCAGGTACGGTATAAATCCTTTTGATTGCACGAGCAATTTATCGGTATGTGCGTATATCCACTTTGTCATCTTCGATAACAAACCAAGGATAAACTTATTATTTATGCCGCCGGCAATTTTGATGCTTTCAGGCCACAAATCCTGGATCCATAAATAGCTTCTGGCCTTAAATCTTTTTCTTGCAACCATGCCGGGGATTCCGACTGTGATGGGTGAAGGAGCAAAAATGAATATTTTGTCAAAGTCTTCTCTGATGCCCAAAACTTTCAGAGAGGCCAAAAGTGAAAATGAAAAATAGTTCAGGAATAGGCGAACACCACCTCCTGAGCCCCGTAGAATTAAATTTGATCTGTAAATCGTAACGCCTTCCCAAACTTCCTTATTCTTTTTCCACCACGAGTAACCTTCGAAATATTTCCCATGAGGATAGTTTGGTTTGCCCGCTAATACCGAAACGTAATGCCCTCGCTCTTTTAAAGCAAGACAAACATCATTTATCCGAAAGTTTTCCGGCCAAAAATATTGGCTGATGATAAGAATTTTCATCAGGATCTAAGAAAACTGCATTTGGAATTGTGAAACCGGCGCTAAACTGAGTGAGCAGTTGCCGTAAGTGTGTAATTATAAAGGTGGGAGTGCTTTTCCATCCATTGTCTTAATTCAACCAGCATTTGCTCGTAAGATGGAATTTGAGGATCAAAGTCTTTTCTGGTATTTATTATTGATTTGTCCACTGAATAATTTGTATCAGAAATAATAACGACATCAGACTTTGCGAAAATTCTTTGAATGAGCAACAGCAAATCATATTTACTGATCGGTTGATTATTTGTTAAGTGAACCAGGCCTGTAAGTTTTTGCTGCTGCAACATATTTACTATTGATCTCGCCAACTGAAGCGTAGTTACTCCCGACCATATAGCTTTTTCGAAACCCTTTATTTCTCCTGTCTGGTTCATGAACCAGTGGAACAATCCGATACCATTGGATTTCAGTTCTGGTCCGATGATGGATGTTCTGATCGTCAGATCTTTTTCGTTTTCGATCTCGCCCAGAGCCTTCGACTGCGCATAAAAACCTTTGCCATCTTTGAAATCTTTTTCGTTGTAATTGCCTTTCCCGCCTGAGAAAACACAATCGGTGCTGATGTGAATGACTTTACAGGAAGTGTTTTTTGTCTGAGCTTCTAAAAAATGTGGTAAATAGGCGTTTATCAAAACAGCAAGATCAGGATTGTCTTCGGCGGTTTTGTTTAGGATTCCGATACAATTAATAATGACATCAAACGATGACTGCTGAATAAGTTTAGTGAGTTCTGAGAAATTCGTTACATCCAAAGAAATGTCAGCACTCAACTTACCAGAATCTCTCGCCACAGACATGACTTCAAAGTCCTGGTCGTGTTCTCTCAGGACAAGGTTCAAAACATGTCCCGCCATTCCGTGAGCACCTAATAGCAAAACTCTTTTTTTCATCTTACTTTCTCCATGTTTCACGGTTGACAATTCCGGTATAGCTCTGTATCAAACGCACCACTCTCACTGACACGTCAGCGATTTTGTATTCCGACGGTATCGTGAAGTTGGCGTTTTCAGCACTTATCAAACAGCAACGGATTGAGTTCAGTATTTCGTTGCTGCTGATGCCGCCGAGCACAATCGTTCCGGCATCAATTGCCTCGGGCCGTTCCGTACTTGTTCTGATGCTCACTGCCGGAAAACCGAGCATAGCTGCTTCTTCACTTACTGAGCCACTGTCGGACAGCACACAAAAAGCATTTTTCTGCAAATGAACGTAGTCAGAAAAACTGAACGGTACTGATGACCGGATCAAAGGATGAAGCTTTACATCAGATGATTCCAGCTTTTTCTGCGTTCTCGGGTGTGTGGAAAAAACTATAGGCAGATTGTATTCTTCTGCAACACTGTTAAGCGCCTGAATCAATTGTGGAAAATGATCTTTCAGATCGATATTTTCTTCCCGATGCAGGCTTAGCAAAATATAATTCTTTGAAGTTATTTCAAGCTTTCGAAGCACATCACTTCTGTCAATTTTGTCTTTATACTTATTCAATACTTCGTACAGTGGTGAGCCTGTGACGAAAATGTGATCTTTCCTAAATCCTTCGCTCAATAAGTATCTCCTGGAATGTTCAGTGTATGGAAGATTTATGTCGCTGATGTGATCTGCAATTCTCCTGTTGATCTCTTCCGGCACGTTTTGATCAAAACACCTGTTGCCGGCTTCCATGTGAAAAATGGGAATTTTCAATCGTTTGGCAGCAATGGTGCACAGAACACTGTTTGTATCTCCCAGCACAAGTAAAGCATCGGGCTTTACTTCCGACAAAACAGAAAAAGATTTTGCCACCACGTTGCCCATTGTTTCTCCAAGATTGGTTCCGACGACTTCTAAGAAATAATCCGGTTTTCTTAGTTCCAGATCTTCAAAAAATATTTCATTCAACGTGTAATCATAGTTCTGACCAGTATGTACAAGAACATGATCAAACACTTGGTCACACAGTTTGATGCATTCTGCTAACCTGATTATTTCCGGTCTTGTGCCAACGACCGTTACAACTTTTAATTTTCCCATCACATGTTCTGGTAATCGATCCTGTTAATTAATTCTGCTAATTCTTCCTTGTTTAATCTTTTTGTATTGTGAGAATGGTAGTCTTCCACTTTTGAAATGTCCTTCTCACCTTCGGAGAAATAAACCGCGTAATTCAAACCGCGATTGTCGGCCGGGATCCGGTAGAAATTGCCCATATCAACCGCTTTTACCATTTCTTCACGTGTGCATAAAGTCTCATACAATTTCTCACCGTGACGTGTACCTATCACCTTTACAGGGTTGTTTGCATGATTTAATTCCAGTAGAGTCTCCGCGAGTAATTTTATAGTCGCGGCCGGCGCCTTATTCACGAAAATATCCCCGGGATTGCCGTTTTCAAATGCGAATAGTACCAGATCAACTGCATCTTCCAGCGTCATCATAAACCTGGTCATGTAAGGATCGGTAACTGTAAGCGGCTGGCCCTCGCGGATTTGCTTAAGGAATAAAGGAATTACAGATCCTCTTGATCCCATCACATTTCCGTATCGCGTGATGCAAATGGTGGTTGACGATTGGTTCCTTGAATTCGCAATGGCCACTTTTTCCATTAATGCCTTTGTAATTCCCATCGCATTGATTGGGTAAGCTGCTTTGTCTGTACTCAGACAAATTACCTTTTGCACCTTGTTGGCTGCTGCGGCATCTATTACGTTTTGACTGCCAATTACATTTGTATAAGTCGCCTCCATGGGAAAAAACTCGCAGGAAGGCACCTGCTTTAAAGCGGCTGCATGAAACACGAAATCGACACCTCTCATTGCCTGTTCAATACTGGAGTAGTTTCTTACGTCACCTAGGTAAAATTTAATTTTATCGTGACCAAGAAGATTGCGCATATCATCCTGCTTCTTCTCGTCGCGGCTGAAGATTCTGATCTCTTTAAAGTGGTCAGTATGCAAGAAACGCTTCAACACGGCATTTCCAAAAGAGCCCGTCCCGCCTGTAATCAGTAACGTTTTATTTATGATTTTTTGCTCCATTAGCTAATTGCTGTTAATGCTTTTGTGAATAGACTTAAAAAGGACTGTTTTCATCTGCAGATTGCCCACGAAATTTAGGCTTTCAAATGCAATATGGATTCAAGAAGTAAAAAGGTATTAAAATCTGCTTAAGAACTTAATCTGTTTTTGAAATATGGTTTGTACCAACTTATTGTTTTTTTGATGCCGGAATCAATATTGTGTTTAGGCTTCCAATCAAAAAATTTAAAAACCTTTTCAAATGACATATGCTGATGATGAATTTCACCCGTTGTTTTCTTTCCTTTCATTTCTAAAAGTATTCTTTCAAGCTCTCTCTGATTATCCAATTGTTCATATATTTTAGTTAGCAGCGACCGCATGTTTATAGGATCATTGCTTCCGGCATTAAAAATTTCTCCACGAATACGGTCAGGATCTTTTATTAAAGCCATTGCAATGCGCATATACAAGTCTGCTACGTCCTCAGAAAAGATAAAATCACGGACCATGCTGCCATCGCTTCTGGGAACAAAGGTTGAATAGCCTAACCCACTTCTGATGCTATCCGGCACAATAGCGGAAAAATTCATTTGTCCCGGTCCATAAATATTTGCAAACCGTGTGACAACAATAGGAAGTTTGTATTGCTCTATTGAATATGATTTACAAATCATATCCGCACATGCCTTAGATGTATCATATGGATATTTTGGTAGTAGCGGATAGGATTCGAGATACGGCATCTTATCAACAGGGTATTCCCCATATGCCTTATCGCTGGAAGCAACAACTATTGCTTCTATTTTGTGCCCGCTATTTTGTGCCATCCGGCAAGCTTCCATCACACTGTATGTACCCCGCACATTAGTTTCAAAAGTTAGAAATGGGTTAGCAAGAGCTACACCCACTTCCACTTGAGCAGCGAGGTGATAAATTACTTCTATCTGCTGCTCAGTAATGATGTTGTATAGAAGTTCATGATCAATAATATCGCCTTTAATCAGATGAATTTTTTTGTTATATCCTTCAAGGAAAAGATAAGAAGACGGATTGTCATTTCTTAAAATGCCATAAATCGACGCTCCTTCGGGATAAAGTTTACTAACTAAATTTCCTCCAACAAACCCGGTAACTCCGGTTATGAGAACCTTTTTATTATTCCAAATATTTGTCATATTAAAACTTAAATATTTTATCTAAGTTTTCTTCAAGATGTTCTAACTCTACCACGCTGTTTACAGTGAAGTGCTCACCCTCATGCCTGTATGCATTAAGGAGTCCATTGCTTGCGCAGTATTGTAAAAAATCTTCAAACTTTCCAAAATTATTAAGATGAGAAAATAATTCTTTACGCATTATAAAATATCCTATGTTAATCCATTTATTCAATTTGGGCTTTTCTTTAAATTCAGTTATTTCCGATTTTTCATTCAACTCTACTACCCCAAAGTTTGTTGATAAAGGCCATACAGTTAGAGTACCGGACTTTTTGTTCTCGGAACTGAATAAGAAAAGCTTGTTAAGATCAACATCTGAAACAGTATCTCCATATAAGACCAGAGCATCTTGATCAGGAGATAAATTAATAACTGATTTTATTCTTTGGATGATATCCACATCTCCATCATCGACAATGGTGATTTTTAATTGTAAAAAGTTTTGCTTGAAATAATCTTTTATGCTTGATGATTTATAGCCAACAGC
>JAEZJD010000294.1 GCA_023436425.1 Bacteroidota bacterium
ACAAGCTTGTCGGCGTGTTAGGCGGCGACCACAGCACACCACTTGGCTACATGAAAGCTATTGGAGAAAAATTCGGAGATTTTGGTGTGCTGCAAATTGACGCACACTGCGATTTGCGGGAAGCATACGAGGGGTTTGTTTACTCGCATGCGAGCATCATGTACAATATGCTGAAAGAAGTTCCTCAAGTTGCCAAGCTTGTGCAGGTGGGCGTTCGCGATTACTCTTACGGCGAGTATCAGTTTATTCAGGAAAATTTCAGGCGGGTAAAAACTTACTTCGACAGGGAGATTAAAATACGCCAGTACGAAGGCGAAAGCTTTAAAGACATCACGGAAGAAATTATTGATCAATTACCCGAGCAGGTGTACGTCAGTTTTGACATCGATGGATTGGATCCAAAACTTTGTCCAAACACAGGAACGCCTGTGCATGGCGGCTTTGAGGCAGAGCAGGTTTTTTATATTTTTAAACGGCTAAGAGAAAAAGGCAAACGCATTATCGGTTTCGACCTGAGTGAAGTCAGCACGAGTGAAACCGGCTGGGATGCAAATGTCGGAGCAAGAGTTTTGTTTAGATTGTGTAATCTACTGGTCAACAGCAATCCCGTGCAGCATGTATAGCATAATGATAAAAGTTGAAAGCTTCGAAACCCGCAGGAAAAATGCCGGCGTGCTTCATGCCGTGGTCGGATTTTATCTGATCATGAAAGCTTTTAGCTTTTACAGCTATTCTGCATTTTCGAATATTTTGTCGTTGCTGCCTGTAATCATCGTCGCAGCAGGGTCTTTATTTTATGGGCTCTTCAGAAAAAGAATTGATCCATCCGGAAATAACAATTTTTGGATGCGTCTCTTGCAAATAGCAACGCTCTTGGTTTTTGGTTATATAATGACAAGGGAAGGTCGCCCGATGGACTACTACGGTTTATTTGTTTGGGCACTGTTGATGGTTCTTTTGTTGATTTCGGAGCGGAAAATTTTTTCAGATACGCTTGTATATTTTGATGAAAACGGCATTACAGTTCCAGGGGATTACAAGAATCGGCAGCTTAGCTGGGAAGAAGTTGATGATGTGGTAGTGCGGCATGATTTCGTTACCATCTTTCATCGCAAAAAATATTTGCAATATCAGGTGATGCAAACACTTTCGGAACTGGAAGTGGCAAAGCTGAATGCCTTCTGCCGGGAAAAAGTGGAGCCTGAAGGCGAAAACGTAGAAAGTTAATGATGGGCAACGACCGAGTTAATCAAGTTGTTTTAACGCATTCCCCTTCTCTATTATCAGCGGAACACGCACATTTGCAGCTTAATCTATGCAGCCATTTCTATTATATTCGGACGGCAACGGAAACATTTTTGAAGATACGTCCCTCTACGCCGTAGGCAGAAGCGGATGGGATGCGTTACCGGTTCCCGAAGATGAATGGATAGAACTACCCGAAGGTGGTCAGCTTTACGAATTGCCACACCGGCAAGGCATTGGCATTGACGTGCACACCGGTGAAATGCGCCTCTGCACCAAGGGTTGGGCTGTAGCAGCGTTCATTCCACCTGCACACACAGGTTTTTATTTAGCGGCGTACGAGACCTTACCAAACGCTCCTACGTTGCCACTGTTTTGCTACACAGCTGCGGGGTGGTGGAATAATAAATTTTTTGTTCCTGCAGTGAGAATTGAATCAGATGTAAGACAAGAATGTGCAGGCTTCGATGATGGCAAAGTAAAATTTGGCGTTGAAAGGTTGATGGAACATTACCCGCACAACCGATTGGTGGCACATCTGGCAAACAACTGTGCACTCACCTACCACTGTCCTGCAGCGAGAAATTATTTTATGGGCCGTTGGGAATGCCCAATTCCAACATCACCTGCATGCAACGCTAACTGTGTAGGTTGCATTTCGTTTCAGCCGGAGGAAGAAAGCATCGTTTCCACGCAGGACAGACTTTCTTTCAAGCCTACTCCCGAAGAAATAGTAGAATACACTGTTCCTCATCTGCAAGCGGCAGAGTTTCCGATCGTGAGTTTTGGCCAGGGCTGTGAAGGCGAGCCGCTGCTAATGTGGGAAACTATTCGCGAAGCAATAATTGAAATCAGAAAACATACAGGCAAAGGCAGCATCAACATTAATACAAACGGCTCCAAACCCGACGCCGTAAAAGCTTTATGCGAAGCTGGTCTTAACAGCATACGTGTAAGCACAAATTCGGCGCGAAGAGAAATCTACATGCCGTATTATCGTCCAAACAATTACGATTTTGATGACATAATCGAAAGTCTGAAAATTGTAAACCATTTTGGCGGCTGGACATCCATTAACTACTTTGTTTTTCCGGGATTAACAGATGCAGTAGCAGAATACGAAGCGCTTCGAAAATTGATAAGAGATACAAATCTGAAGATGGTTCAGTGGCGTAATTTTAATATAGATCCTGATTGGTATTTGGGAAAAGTTGGCGTGACGGATAATGGTGAAACGCTGGGCGTAAGACAATTGATGGATTTAATCAAAGAAGAATTCCCAAACATTAAATACGGATATTTCAATCCGCCGATTGAACGAATAAAAGGCAACTACGACCTCGATTTTGCACGGCATGCGGAAAGATGACAGCAAGACTGCAAAGCTTTTGAACCGACCTCCAAAATACCTGCTGCCAATTATAGTGTTTGCTCAATTTGCCGGCACGTCGCTTTGGTTTGCGGGCAATGCTATTATCGGTGAAATAGAAAAGGTTACACAAATTTCAAGCAGTTCTGCAAACGTTACTTCTTTTGTGCAATTTGGCTTTATTGCAGGAACGTTAGTTTTCCCATTGTTTACAATCGCAGATCGTTTTTCGGCATCCAAAGTATTTTTCTTTTCTGCCCTGATTGCTGCTGTTGCCAACTTGCTTCTGGTATGGTTTGCGCACGATTCAACCCTCCTGTTTACGTTGAGGTTTGTTACCGGATTTTTTCTTGCCGGAATTTATCCGGTCGGAATGAAAATTTCAGCAGATCACTTTCCCAAACAGCTCGGCAATGCGCTGGGGTTTCTCGTTGGTGCGTTGGTGTTAGGCACTGCATTTCCGAACCTTCTCAAATCTCAGTTGCAAAACTTTGAATGGAAACAAGTGCTGATATTCACGTCGGCTTTAGCAGCTTTTGGAGGCATTTGCATTTTGCTTTTTGTACCGTCCGCTAACAATCGCACTGCATCATCACGAATCAATTTATCCACCGCGTTTGCTGTTTTCCGATCGTCCAATTTTCGCCGGGCTGCCTTTGGGTACTTCGGACACATGTGGGAATTGTATACTCTTTGGGCCTTTGTTCCAATTATTTTATCCGATTACTCGAGGCATAATGATGACCGCATTAATGTTCCGCTCTGGTCCTTCATTGTAATAGCAACAGGGTGCCTGGGATGTATTGCCGGTGGTCTGATATCGAAAAGAGCAGGAAGCAAGCAAGTGGCTTTCATAGCCCTCGTCATTTCAGGACTATGTTGTTTGTTATCGCCACTTGCGTTTGCGTGCCAACCACTTCTATTTTTATTTTTTCTGACGATTTGGGGCATCTCTGTTGTTACAGATTCGCCTCAGTTTTCTACTCTTGTTGCACAGTCCGCACCTGCTGAAAACAAGGGAACTGCGCTAACAATTGTTACGTCCATTGGCTTTGCAATAACAATTGTTAGTGTACAGGTTATTCGCTTTTTTTATCCCGCAATGAGAGAAGCCACACTATTGATTCTTGTTGCCGGACCGGCACTTGGTTTATTATCTCTCGCTAAATACCGTACGAAGCGATCTACTTAACTGCACTTACCTGTCCTCTTATTTCTCCGCCGCCATTTGCCTGCGTATGAATATTCGCATACCATTTTCCCGCGAGTAAATCGGTTTCCTGAGTGTCGGTTAAACTAGCTGTACCTGCTGCGGTACCGGAGGTGCCGGAATTTACAATTGTGAATGGCACTTGCACGCCAGCGCTTGTGCCCGCCAAGGCCGGACCATGAAAGTGACCTGCTGTGGCAGCGCCGGATAAACCGCTCCACGTTACATTGTACTGCAATTGGTTGGTAGTGGCGTTGTAGCTGCCCGTCACGCTTCCGGTGCCCGGATAAGTGTTGGTGTTGCCCGCTGAGGTGTTTGCACCAACTTCATTCGCGGCTGACATAGATGCGGAGATACTATAAACATCATCTTTGTTGGTGTTATCATCTTTTGTACAACTGTAAATTGCGAGTACGAACATAAAACTGAGAACGATTGCTGCTTTTTGTTTCATATAGAAGGTTTTAAAAAAGATAATAAGTGGTCCGGAAAATCATCATTATAGGCGCGACCTCCGGCATCGGAAAAGAACTTGCATGTATATACGCCCATCGTGGTGACAAGGTTGCCATTACGGGAAGAAGAAAAGAATTGCTAGAAGAAATTCAACAGCAATACCCCGGCGTAATCACCTGTTGCTTTGATGTGACGGATTCAGGAACCGAGCTAAAATTGCATGAATTAGTGCAACAGCTCGGCGGCGTTGATGTTATCAGCCGGCGATTATGATAGCTGTCGTGTATAACAACGGCTTGTTAAAAACACCATTACATCTGGTTTTAAGAATACAATTTTCCTAACTTTTCAATCGTTTCATAGTCTTAGACGCTGAATTATATTTGTATGAGCAACTATATCCTCATGACAGCCGATTTTGAAAAGGAGAAAAACCTCAAAGCTTCTGCTTATACATTTTTAATCGCCGGCGGGCTGTTCCTGTTTTTGATGTTGGCAAAGCTTACTATGCACGTAGCAGCACAACCTGTAGCAGAAGATCCCATCGAAATTAACCTTGGTAGTGGAGATCAGGGCTCGGGTAACGATCAACCGTTACTTCCGGGAAATCCTGCTCCTGCGGAACAAACCGCTTACATTCCACCACAACCTGTACACTCAACAGAGCCTGATGTGAAAGATGTGGATGCAAATGAAACACACAATGATGCTCCCGCTATCATCAAACCGACAGTAAGCAAACCGAATGCTACTAAAATAAACGCAGAATCAAAAACCGTTAAAAGCAACGCGACACCTGCACCGGTAACCACCCCACCCGCACCGCGACCAAGAGCTGTAATGGGGCAGGTACGCGGCGGTGATGGAAACGGTGGCAACGGAGCCGACACTTACAAACCGGGTACTGGCGAAGGCATTGCCGGCGGCAGCGGAGACCAGGGGCGGGTTGGTGGCAGTCCAACAGGCACACGTTACGATGGCAATCCGCGAAGAATAGGAACTGTTCGCACCGTTAGCATTCCCACAAAAAGTTTTGAAGATGACTTTAAAGAAAGCGGAAAGGTCATGCTCGATATTACAGTTAACGAAAACGGCAGACTTATTTCGGCAACTTATCAGCCGAGAGGTTCATCCATATCCAACAGAACCCAGATAGCCATTGCGCAGCGCCGGGCCGCGGAACTGTCGTACCCCAAGTACCCCGGCGGCTTCAAGCAAACTTTACAATTCGATTTTCAGGTAAGAAACTGATTGTACAAACCGCAAACAATCAATCCAATTCGAATCTCTTGCTATTAGTCAGACGCAATTGATCGGGCATCAATCTGCCTTTTATTTTTGCGCATGTGAACTATCAGCAAACCGTCGACTACTTGTATAAAAAGTTGCCAATGTTTAGCCGCATCGGCAGCGCTGCCTACAAAAAAGATCTTACCAACACCAAGCTCCTTTGTGAATACCTCGGCAATCCTCAACAGAAATTCAAAAGCATACACGTAGGCGGCACGAACGGAAAAGGTTCGGTGAGCCATATGCTGTCAGCAGTGTTTCAAACCGCAAACTTCAAGACAGGTTTGTATACATCACCACATCTTTATGATTTCAGAGAGAGAATAAAGATAAACGGGGACATGGTGCCTGAATGTTTTGTTGTGAATTTTGTTGAAGAGTTGAAGCCGCTGATTGAAAAGGTCCGACCATCGTTTTTTGAAATCACCGTGGCAATGGCATTTAAATACTTCGCAGAGCAGCAGGTGGATATAGCAATTGTTGAAGTGGGCTTGGGTGGACGGCTGGATAGCACAAACATCATCATTCCAAATCTTTCAATAATTACCAACATTGGTTGGGATCACATGAACATGCTTGGAAATACACTTGAGAAAATCGCGTTTGAAAAAGCCGGAATTATAAAAGAAAATGTTCCTGTTGTTATTGGAGAAACTACTGAGGAAACGAAAAAAGTTTTTGAAAATACAGCACGCGAAAAACACGCCGAAATTTACTTTGCCGAAGAAACCTTTAAACTACAAACCTTTAATTGGAGCGGAAATGAGCTTCAGGTGACCTATAAAACAGAGTTGGAAGAAACGTTTGTCGCAACTGATTTACCCGGAATTTATCAAACTAAGAATATTGCTACGGTACTCACAGCAGTTGAAATATTGAACAAAGGTTTTGACGGCTTGAAGAAAGCAGTTCCGTCGGCTTTGTTAAACACTAAAAACCTGACGGGTTTGCATGGACGTTGGGAAATTATTCGTACGAATCCAACAGTTGTTTTGGATGTAGCGCACAACACAGATGGCTTGCAGCAAATGATGATGCATATACAAACTGTCGAATATAGCTGTTTGCATATTGCGTTCGGAATTGTGAAAGACAAAGACATTGACCGACTACTTAGTGTGCTGCCTTCTGAAGCAATCTATTATTTTTCACAAGCTAATATTCCTAGAGCTTTACCTGCCGATGAATTGAAATTGGCAGCAAAAGCGCACAAATTGAATGGAGATTTTTTTGAAAATGTCAATACCGCACTGAAAACAGCGTTGTCAACAGCTAACCCCGACGATCTGATTATCGTATGCGGCAGTATATTTTTAGTAGCAGAAGTTGATAGAGCACTAGTAACTCAGTTCTCCTAGCTTATCCAAAGCATAAAAAATACAGTTCACGTGCAAGCTCTGAACAATTCTATTTTGCTTGACCAGGTCTTTCAGTTCCTCAATCGTTATCTCCAGCACCTCCAGATCTTCAAGATCATCTAATTTCTGCTGAGCGATTTTCGTTCCACCCGTCGCCAGAAACAAATGCGTGTAGTTGTTTGTAGTTGATGGATTAGCGCATACTTTTCCCAAATAATCCAGCTCCGCAAATGAATAACCCGTTTCCTCTAACATTTCACGCTTCATTGCATCATACCACGTTTCGCCATTTTCAACAACACCGCCCGGTAACTCAATGCTCACTTCTCCTATTCCGTGGCGGTACTGCTGCACCATTACCACTTTGCCATGCTCTGTAATGGCAACAGCGTTCACCCAATCAGGATATTCATTCACATAAAATGCAGGTACTATCTTGCCGTTCGGCAACTCGCATTTGTCTTTCCTGATCGTAAGCCAGTCTTGTTTGTGCAAATACTTAGACTCCAAAACTTTCCACTTCATTTCACTGCATTAATATTTAAATTGGATTTCACCACGTCATCCTTTCTCTTAACGCTTTGATATGTGCCACATGATGTCGGCTGTGCCAGGCATACATTCCCAACAGAAACCATAATGTTTGCCGCCCCCATTCAGGATGCACAATTTCTCTGTCGTAATCTTCGCGGGAAAAAGAAACCAAAAATTCGTGCCACCTGCTATGCAGTGCATACAAAAGCGTAATAGAAATATTGATGGGTAGATTACGTACATCAGCTGTATCGGCCCAAAGCTTTTCTTCGTAAGTTTTTATCACAGGAGCATCTTCAGTATAAGCTAGTTTGAAACGGATATACGCATTCATGTGACTGTCTGCCACGTGATGAACAAGTTGATGGACCGTCCAACCGCCATCACGATAAGGTGTGTGCAATTGCTGCTCATCAAGTTGAGCCACTGCAGCTTCAATGGCATTTGGGAGAAATTTAATGTCTGCTAACCATTCGTCTTTTTGCGACTCTGAATAATCTTGGGGTTGATACTTGCCGATGGGATAGCGAAAGTCCATATTGTGTTTGAATATTTTTGATAAGAACTGAAAGTCCAGCATTGCAGGTGAAAACGCCCATTAACCCTCACGCAAAGAATGCCCCGTGAGATGGATAAAAACATCTTCAAGATTTGCCTTCTTTACTTCTTTGGGCCGCTCGAAACCGGTGTCCACCAATTCATCAATCAGCCTGTCGGGTGTGTTCAGCGCCACGATGGTGCCACTGTCTACTATAGCCACCCGATCGCACAGGTACTCTGCCTCGTCCATATAATGTGTGGTGATGATAATCGTGGTGCCCTTGCTGCGAATCGTCTTTACCAGCTCCCACAGGTTGCGCCTCGCCTGCGGATCCAAACCGGTTGTGGGTTCATCCAGAAATACAATTTTTGGATCGTTGATCAAAGTAGTTGCAATTGAAAACCGCTGCTTCTGCCCACCACTTAGCTCCTTTACTTTTGCCTTAGCCTTTTCCTTCAAATTCACCATCTCCAACAGATCCATCGCATTCACATTGCGATTGTACAATCCGCCAAATAAGGTGATTAGCTCTAACAAATTAAGGTTAGGATAAAAGCCGCTCGTTTGCAACTGCACACCAGTTATCTTTTTAATTTCATTCGGCTGTTCATCGAGGTCAATTCCATCCACAACGATTTTCCCGGATGTTTTTTGCCGCAGTGTTTCAATAATTTCTAATGTTGTGGATTTGCCTGCACCATTCGGACCAAGCAGCCCGAATATTTCACCTTCATATACATCGAAACTGATGCCTTTCACAGCTTCAAAACTTCCGTAATTTTTTATCAGGTTTTGTACAGAAATGATTGTATTCATGCCTAGGCGCTTTCAAGTGCAGCTTTCATACTTTGTTCTAATTCTTCCATCATTTTTTTGCTCCCTACAAAGAACGGCGTTCGCTGATGCAATTCTGTTGGCTCAACTTCAAGGATGGGCATTTCACCATTGGTTGCTTTGCCGCCCGCCACTTCCACAATAAAAGCAAAAGGATTACACTCATAAAGCAGCCTGAGTTTGCCGTTAGGTTTGTCGGTCGTTCCGGGATACATAAATATTCCACCCTTAATCAGGTTTCGGTGCACGTCGGCCACCATACTTCCAATGTAGCGCTGTGTGTACGGTCCACCGTTTTCCTTTGTTTTCCTTTGACAGACATCTATATATTTTCTTACTCCTGCATTGTATTGAAAGAAATTTCCATGATTTACAGAGTAAATCTTTCCACTATCAGGGCATTTAATATCGGGATGACTTAAACAAAATTCGCCGATTGAGGGGTCGAGGGTGAAGCCGTTTACTCCGCGTTTTGTGGCGTAAACCAACATAGTGGATGAGCCATAAACAATATAACCTGCAGCTACCTGTCTATTTCCTTTTTGTAAAAAATCTTGCTTAACGGCAATGCTTCCTCTTTCCGATACTCGGCGGTAAATGCTGAAGATTGTTCCGATGGAAACATTCACATCAATATTTCCACTGCCATCAAGGGGATCGAACATGCACACGTATTTGGAATTCATACTGATGTCATCGTCAAATGCAACCAAATCGTCTAACTCTTCGCTGGCAATGCCGGCACAGCTAATACCATGTTGCAGCGCTTGTGTAAACTGGTTGTTAGCAAATACATCCAGCTTCTTCACATCTTCACCCTGAACATTAATGGTGCCTTCATCACCTAAAATATCTACCAGCCCTGCTTTATTCACTTCCACATTCACCCGTTTTGCCGCGAGTCCGATGTCTCTCAAAAGACCGCTCAACTCACCTGTTGCCTGAGGGAATTGCCGTAATGATTGAATCGTGAATTCATCAAGCGTAAGTATGTTTCTGTTAACAGTTGTCATAGCAATCGATTTCGGAGCAAATGTAATGTGAATGCCCAATTAGCACTGGCACAATAAAGTGATTCGGAACGTTTAGGCATCTTTGTTGTAAACATTGGTTTTCATGAAGGTTTTCAAATTTGGCGGAGCATCAGTAAGTACGGCAGAAAGGATAAAGAATTTACCAGCTATTTTAAAACAATACAATGACGACAAATTGCTGATTGTTATTTCCGCAATGGGAAAAACAACAAATGCATTGGAGAAAGTAGTGGATGCTTTTTTCGACGGGGAAAAAGAAAAGGCGTTACAATTATTTACTGAGATTAAACATCAGCATATCGAACTCGCATCGGCGTTGACATCTGAGCATACGAATCAATCAACAGCTGATTTGCTGAATGAATTTTTTACGGAGGTAGAATGGCTTTTGCACGACAAACCTGTTCGCGGATACGATTACTACTACGATCAAATTGTGTGCGTCGGTGAATTGCTTTCGTCAGCAATCGTCAGTTCTTTTCTGAACGCAAGCGGTATAAAAAACAAATGGATTGACGTCCGGGATGTTATTCGCACAGACGACAATTTTCGAGATGCCCGAATAGATTGGAGGTACTCGGAAGAGCGGGTAAATGAAACAGTACTGCCGGCAATTAAAAAACACAGCATAGTGATCACGCAAGGCTTCATTGGTGCTACCGATGAAAATGAAAGCACTACGCTCGGCCGCGAAGGAAGTGATTACACAGCAGCCGTTTTTGCCAACCTGCTGAATGCGGAGTGTCAGGTAATCTGGAAAGATGTACAAGGTGTGATGAACGCAGACCCTAAACAATATGAAAGTGCAGAATGGATAAGGGAACTGAATTACCAGGAAGTGATTGAAATGGCCTATTATGGAGCTCAGGTCATTCACCCGAAGACAATAAAACCGCTGCAGAACAAGAGCATTCCGCTGTTCGTCAAGTCGTTCATCAATCCTGATGCGGAGGGAACAATAATTCACAATCAAAAAGTGGGAGAACTTCCACCGATTATTGTGTATAAAAACAACCAGGTTTTGGTGCAACTCAAGTCCAAAGACTATTCTTTTGTGAGCGAAGGTTTAACAGCCTATGTTTATGACGTTTTTCAGTCACTACGTTTTAAACCAAACCTCACCCAAAATGCTGCTATTAGTTTACTATGTGTAGTGGACGACAAGCCAAATAAGGTAGAGCAACTTGCACTCAGAGCTGCAGAAAATTTTGATGTGAATGTTACAAAAGACCTTTGCCTGCTCACCGTACGGCACTACAATGATGACATTTTAGGGGAGTTGGTGAAGGACAGCGAAGTGTTGCTGAAGCAACAAACTCCGGGAACAGTGCAGGTGTTGATGAGAAATGCAACTAAGTAAATCTTACTCAATCATCAGTGTCTGCCTGATCTTTTTGGGAACAGGTTTTTCATTGAGTGTAGCCGGTGTCCATGTCGGCATTTGCTCCAATACCGTGATCACTTCATCGTCAAAATCTTCGTTTACACCCTGAATCACTTTGAAATTCGTGGGCACGCCATCAACATCAACAATAAATTCGACGACCACATTTGCTTTTTTCATTTTCGCCGGCAGAGATGAAGCCAGTGCTTTGCCCATTTGATCCAAATACTTCACAAAGCCTTCTCCACCACCCGGAAACTGAGCACCCACAGTAACCACATCTGCTACGTTCTGAACATCTCTTATTCTGTGTTGTACTTTCGGTCGCTCAATTTTGACAACAGGCTTTTCCACCTGCTGCACTCTTTTAGAAAGTCCTTCAAATGAATAATTGCCGCGGCTGTCAGTCATAATTATGGGCAATTGATGGGTCACTTCGAAATGATCGTAAACCTTCTCCAGGTTTTCGGAAAACGCTGCAAGTCTTGCATCAGTTTTCGTCAGATTCTTGAGGTAATCAACAGCTTTTTTATTTCCATATTGAATAGGAAAAATATGAACAGGAATATAATCCTGACCTAAGCTCTTTGCATGAGCGGCAAGAATGTAAATTTCTTCCATTTGCTGATCATTCACCGGAATGCACCCAACCGTAACACAATTACCGTGAATGTAAATGTCGCCACCGGGATGCAAAGGATCGGCTAACAATTTATCCGATTGATTAGGATAGTTGATACCCAGCGACAAATAGTAATTGCTGTTTGGATTGAATTCGCTGATGTAGTAAAATCCTTCCGGAACCTGGAAGTCACCTTGCATACGCTTTGGCCCCAGTGTGCCGGCCATTGCGCAAACTTTGTATGATTTAAAGAGTTTGAATTGATCTCTCCTATCGTTCTTAACCCATACCTCCAGCTGTCCATCGTACTTGAAAGAACGGATGTAGATATACTTCGCAGGCCACACCAGGCCCATTTCTTCAAATTGTTTTTGCAGCATGTCCTGCTTACGAAGAATAGCATTACCGGGACGCGGGTAAGTTCTTTGCAAATCAATGAAAGACGTGTACGATGTCTGCGCCTGAGCCGACACAGAAAAAACTACAGCCGTACAGAGGATAAAAAAATTTTTCATTGGAAGCGTGGCTTTACAAACGGCAATATCCAAATTATAGTGTGAAAAAAACAAGAAAAAAGCTGAAACCCAAGTGTTTCAGGTTTGCAGCTATAAGTTTGAAGTTGAAAGCTTTGTTGTGAATTCAATGAAAAGCTACCAACTACAAGTTTCCCCTGGCTTCCTGCTCTCTTTCTATTGCTTCGAATAAAGCTTTAAAATTTCCCTTTCCAAAACTTTTTGCACCTTTCCGTTGGATAATCTCGAAGAAAACAGTAGGTCTGTCCTGAACCGGTTTGGAAAACAATTGCAACAAGTAGCCTTCATTATCCCTGTCAACAAGAATACCTAATTCTTTCAATGGTTCAAGGTCTTCGTCAATTGTACCTACTCTGTCCAGCAAATCATCGTAATAGCTGTTCGGCACTTTTAGGAATTCAACACCGCGGCTCATTAAATCCCGAACTGTTTTTACGATGTCGCTGGTTGCCATTGCCACGTGCTGAACTCCTTCGCCACCATAAAACTCAAGATATTCTTCCACCTGAGATTTCTTTTTTCCTTCTGCGGGCTCATTGATCGGAAATTTGACATAGCCATTGCCGTTACTCATCACTTTGCTCATGAGCGCGGAGTATTCCGTGGAGATGTCTTCATCATCAAAAGAGAGGATATTTCTAAAGCCCATCACATCTTCATAAAACTTCACCCAGGGATTCATTTGGTTCCAGCCGACGTTTCCAACACAGTGGTCAACATACAGCAAACCTGTGTCAGCAGGAGCAAAATGCGGATTGTTCCATGCTTTGTAGCCTGGCATAAAAGCTCCCGAATAATTTTTTCTCTCCACAAACAAATGAACCGTGTCGCCGTAGGTGTGAATGCCGCTAAGCACTACCTCTCCGGCTTCGTCGCGCAAATGTTGTGGCTCCACATAACTTTTTGCACCACGTTTTGTGGTTTGATGCCACGCATCGGCGGCATCGTCAACACGCAGGGCAAGAACCTTCACGCCGTCGCCATGTTTGTAAATATGATCGGCAATTTCATTGTTGGGCCGGATGGGCGTGGTGAGAACGAATGTGAGTTTGTTCTGTCTCACAACATAGCTCGCTCTGTCTTTTATGCCTGTTTCAGGCCCTGAGTAAGCGATTGCCTGAAAACCAAAAGCACTCATATAGTAGTGAGCAGCCTGTTTGGCATTCCCGACGTAAAATTCTACATAGTCTGTCCCCTGCAGCGGAAGAAAATCCGTATGCTGCTGTTTGTCCTGCACGAAAGCTGGTATTGTTTCCATAATGATTAAAGGTTAATACAAATTTACGCATTGAGGCGATCGCGAGTTGTGAACGGAAAGTTGTGAATCATGAAGCAGTTGCTAGAGCCCAAACGGATATGTCTCGGGCGCCTTCCCGCTATGTGGACGAAGATGCAGCGGGTGCAGCGCTGTTGTTTCGTCCAGATAAACAAAGGCATCATAACGCTGTGACATAACTGAGGGGACGTAGTTGCCAAATTTTTCTCGTGCAGGATCGTATACAACGCCTATTGCACGATGGTGAATTTGGGTTTGGAAATAGCCGTCGCGATTTTCTTCGGAAAAAATGATGTAACGGTTTGAGGAACTCTCTTTGTGCAACACATCTTCAATGCTGCCGGTTCTGGCAGGCGGCACTTCCATTACCTGCATCGGCGCTCCCCATTCCTCTCCGGCAATTACCGAACCTTGATAACAACCAAATCCCACCAGGTACACTTTATTTATTCCATACTCTTCCCGAGCGAGTTGCCCGATGTTTATCATGCCCGCATGTTTCATGTTTGTTGCACGTGCATCGCCAATATGCGTATTATGCTCCCAGACAATTCCTTTTGCTTTGTCGCCATGAAATCTCAGCAAACGGTCAAGTGTTTCCATCATGTGCCTGTCACGCACATTCCAGCTTTCATTATCAAAACTCATCATCGCCGTGTAATATTTCTCTGCATTTACTGCTATCAGAGCATTTTGTTCGGTATTGAACCCGGCTTCGCGATCGCCGTCTAGCCATTGAGATTTTTCGCGGATTTCACGCAGTAATTGCAACACTATGTCTCTGCACGAATGTTCTGTCAATGAATAGCGGGCATACATCTGTTCGTTGCCTTCAAATGGTTCGAAGCATTGAATGACACTCTTAACTGTTTTTGCTGTTTGCGGATCTTCCACCTGCAGATAATCGATCATTGCATACATCGAGTCCCACAAACTGTACACATCCAGCCCGTAAAATCCTATCTTTTTGTCAACAGGTAAACTATTATTGAACTCCCGCAGCCATTCGGCCAGGGCGGCAACCTCCCAATTCGCCCACATCCATGTAGGCCACCGGTCAAAAGACGTCAGCACGTCTTTAATGTTTGTTTCGGAATCGGCGTATCCTTTTACATACCGGTTGATCTTGTAGCAATCCGGCCAATCGCCTTCCACCGCTATGAAGTTGAATCCTTTTTCCTGAATAAGTCGTTTCGAAATGGCCGTTCTCCAGGTATAGTATTCATGCGTTCCATGCGACGCCTCACCAAGCATCACCACCGGACGATCGGCAACCTCGTTAACGAGTTCATCCAGGTCAGCTGCGGTTTTCAACTTGTGCATAGATCTTTTCAGACAAATGCACAACTCTCGAGCCAGAGAGTCAGCGAAGCCTGTATTGAAATAGCATTTGATCCAAGCAGAAGATAGCAACTCCTCTTAAGCGCAGAAATCAAAATGTTTAATATCGTCTCGGACCTGAAACTGCCCGCCGTATAAGTGCGACAACAAGGGTGAATAATGCTGAACCTATAACTGCCCAGATGATGGGAAAAGGTTTTCCTTCGATCGTGACTTCCCAAATCTTTGGCAGATCAAATCTGCCTGCAATCCAAAGTCCGATATATGCACCAATGAATCCAACAACAATAGAAACAAGGCAACCGCCGAGGTCATAACCCGCTAATGATTGTCCCACGGATCCGCAAATGGCTGCAATTAATAGCAGAAGCAATAAACCCATTAGTGACATACAATTGAATTTATTTAAAGATAAATATTATTGTTTTGACCTTTGGTGCTATCCGTAATTAGTAAATCAAACCTTCGTCTGAAGTCAACGGTGTTAAATCTTCTTCTTACCTCCGACTAATTTCATTTCATCTATGAGGTTTTTAGCGCCGGCATATTTATCAATTATGAAAAGAACATAACGCAAATCAACCATGATGTTGCGGCAAATTGACGGGTCGTAATTAAGATCACTCATTGTGCCTTCCCACACCCGGTCGAAGTTTAGTCCAATTAAATTGCCGTAAGCATCGAGAACAGGACTACCGGAGTTACCACCGGTTGTGTGGTTGTTTGCAATAAAGCAAACGGGCATTTTCCCGTTAGTGGCTGCATACTGACCATAGTCTTTTGACTTGTACAAATCAATGAGCCGCTGCGGCACATCAAATTCGTAATCTCCCGGCTTATATTTTTCCATCACGCCGTCGAGATATGTGTAGTAGGAGTATTCAACGCCGTCACGTGGTTCGTAACTTTTTGCCTGTCCGTAGGCAACTCTTAAAGTGCTGTTTGCATCGGGATAAAAACGCTTTTCCTTAAACACTTCCATCTGCGCCTGCATATATGTTCGTTGCAGTTGATTGATACGTGCCTGCAGCGGATTGAGTTTTGCCGAAACGTTTGCATTGTAAACTTTATTGATGTCCGCAAGCAGTTCGTTCACTTCGTCCTTTCGAAAATCCTCGATTAAATCTTTCGGATCGTCGTTCAGTTTCTTCATGATCTTAGCACCATCGTCCAAATCTGTCTCCTCAAAAATTTTGTCTGCTAACTTTTGATAATTTCCATCTGCTTTATCCAAATATTTCACAAGTGTCGGCGACAAAGAACTCCTATCCTGATTGGCAACATACATCTCCATCAATGCTGCAAACACCCGCCTGTCCACATCTGCATTGTATTCTTTGTAAAACTCCTGCAGCCGTTGCTTTGCTCCGGGCAACGCTTCTCTGAAGCCTTGTTCTCCATTTCTTTGCAGTGCATTTTGCAAGCTGTTTAATTCCCGTGCTACAGCAAACAATTCTATTCGTCCAATTACTTCGGCATTGTAATCTCTTGCAAAACCCAGCGGTTTCAACTCATGGTAAGCAGCGTTTAATTCGTTTAAAAGATTGCCGTATTGTTGGCGCCATTGCGGATTGGCATCGACACGTTTTTGAAACTCTGCTTCGTATGCTCGCTTTTTTTCTAATGCTTTTGTTCTGTTAATGCCCAAAATTTCTCCCTGCCACTTTTTATAGGAATTCTCAATGCCTGCATATTTCGACGCGTACTGAATTTTGATTGCTTCATCGCGGCGCATGTCTTCATCAATGACAGCTAACGCTTTTGCACGCAATGCAATCTTCGCCGGATCATTTACGGTAACTATTTGCTCAACGGCAGACGCAGGTAAGTACTCATAAGTTCTTCCGGGAAAGCCAAATACCATTGTAAAGTCGCCTTCCTTCACGCCGTTGAGTGAAATAGAAAGAGCTTTCCTGGGTTTGTACGGGACGTTGTCCGGAGAGTACGCAGCGGGTTTATTGTCTTTACCTGCATAAATGCGAAACATGGAAAAATCGCCGGTGTGGCGTGGCCACATCCAATTATCCGTGTCCTTTCCGAAGTTGCCGATGGAAGATGGCGGAGCACCAACCAGTCGCACGTCGCGATATGTTTCAGTAACGAATAGATAATATTTATTCCCATCGAAGAAGGGACGCACCATTGTTTCCTGATAACTTTCTTTTTTGGCTCCTTTTCTTACCTCATTAATATTCTTATCCACTGCAGATTGACGTTCACTTTCAGCCATTGATGCTGAAACACCATTCAGTACTTGCTTGGTTACATCATCTATGCGAACGATAAACGTGACGAACAAACCTGCATTCGGCAATTCTTCGCTGAGACTTCTTGCCCAAAAGCCATCTTTTAAGTAGTTATGATCAACAGTAGAATGATTTTGAATTGCATCAAATCCGCAGTGGTGGTTAGTGAGCACTAAGCCTTTATCGGAAATAACTTCGCCGGTGCAGAAGCCACCAAAGCTTACCACAGCATCTTTCAAACTTCCCTTGTTGATGCTGTAAATGTCGCTGGCACTAATCTTCATTCCCAATGCCTTCATTTCCTTCTCGTTCAACTGAGCAAGAAGTTGTGGCAACCACATTCCTTCATTTGCAAGAGCGGTGTTTCCAAGTAGCAGAAAGAGAATAAGCTTCAGATATCTGGTATTCATGAGCAATCTTTTATGTGCGTAAAGATAGGAAGGCAGACAAGTTTGCACTAGTGCATTTGCCTGCGGCGTAAAATACCGCCTGTTGCTTCGCGGATGGTGTTGGCAAAAACGAACGCTTTGGGATCGCATTCTTGCACCAGATTTTTTAGGCGTCGCATTTCAAGTCGTGTCACAACAGTAAAGATGATATCGCAATCTGTGCTTACTTCAAACTTCCCGGGCAGAAAACCTCGTTCACCTTTGTATACCGTAATGCCGCGGCCGAGCTCATTTACCAATCGGTACTTAATCAATTCACTCTTGCCCGAAATAATGGTAACTCCTGTATACGCTTCGATGCCTTCGATCACATAATCTACCGTTTTCGACGCAGTGAAATAAACAAGCACAGAGTACAATGCCGTTTCGATACCCAGCTCGAAAGCAGCGATACCAAAAATGCAAATATTCAATGCCAGAATAATTTCGGTGACTGTAAAAGAAGTCCTTTTGAACGTGTTAATAGCCAGCACTTCTATGCCGTCTAATGCACATCCAGCCCGCATGGTAAGACCAACGCCAATGCCAAGAAAAAATCCACCAAACATCGAAATCAGCAGCTTGTCTTTTGTAATCTCTGGGTAAGGCACCACAACCATGCATACTCCTAACAAAAGCACACTGACCAATGTTTTCCATGCGAATGTTTTACCTATTGTTCGCCATCCGAGATAAATGAGCGGCAGATTTACAAGTATAATGACAAGAGAAATGGGAAAATGATATAATTCATGAAGCAACAGAGAAATTCCCGTCACGCCTCCATCGAAAAATTGATTAGGTATTAAAAAGCCTTTGAGTGCAAAGCCGGCAACGAGCACACCCAACACCATCAGAAAAAAATCCTGGAAAAGATGATAAAGGGGATGCTTCCTTTTCCGTGCGATTTTCTGAAGCTCCTGTTTTACCAATAACTGTTGTAAGTTTTCGTTTTTCTTACCGTCTATTTCTTTTACAGCAGTCAGGGTAAAAAAGCGGTGCTTCTTTAAAAAATCAATTTGGGTCTTATACCAATCGCTGTCTTCTTTCACTTTTCCTGCAGCCTTGAATTCGCTGTGCAACCGTTCGGCCACAACAAAGTAGTTATCGGAGCCGAGGTAAAAAAGATCGGCATCGCAAATAATTTCCTCAAGGTGGTTTGCCGGGTTCTGCGGCAACTTTGTAGCCATGATCAAATCGCAAATTTGATCTATCTGATAACGGGTGTAGCCAAATTTTGGAAGCATTTCTTTAGCTACCTCGCAGCTTAAACTTTCGTGATTGTCATAACCTTTTAAAAAACCCGAATCATGAAACAAAGCAGCTGTTTCTAAAATTTTCGATTCGCGGTCTGAAACCTTTTCCTTTTTGCACAATTCACGCACGGCATCAATAACATCGTTCGTATGCTCAGCATTGTGATAAGTAATGTGCGGAGGGAGCTCTTTTTTTAAAGCGTCAATAACGAAATCATAAGCCTGTTCAAAGTTCATCTTAAGCAGATTGCAATTGGTTTAAACCGCCCTTGAATTAAAGATAAAAACTAAACCGTAAACTCCTGAGTTACTGATTATTTGTTTTTAAAAAAGTCTATATTTACTGTAGCCGCTCCTTATCAAAAGCTTTATCCAGTCTTATTTGCGACCCTGTCCTAACTCTGTG
>JAEZJD010000295.1 GCA_023436425.1 Bacteroidota bacterium
ATGCCAAGCGGTCCCGGTCCCATTGAAGACGACTTGATTCATCAAATTGCTTCGGTTGTTCCGCCGCCGATCGCTACATTCTTGCTCACGAGCGAAACAATGGCAGATGCGATTATCGGCCACCACCAAAAGACTTTTACCAACACGCTGCAGCTTGTAGATGAACTGTCGGAAGGAAAATATGATGAATTGAAAAGCAAAATGCCTTCAATCAAAATTGTGCAGGTAATTCATGTGTTAGATGAATCCTCGATTGATGCAGCGCTTGAAGTTGCCGGTCACGTACATGCGCTTTTGCTGGATAGCGGCAATCCGAAGCTGCCACTGAAACAACTGGGCGGCACCGGCCGGGTGCACAACTGGAAGTTGGGTCGAAAAATTGTTGAACAATCAAAAGTTCCTGTTTTTCTTGCCGGTGGACTAAACTCCACGAACGTTCGCCAGGCTATTGAAGAAGTGCAGCCATTCGGAATCGACGTTTGCAGCGGCGTTCGAACCAATGGAGCACTTGATGCAAACAAGTTAGAGTTATTTTTTAAAGAAGTTGACCGTTAATCTCTCCTCATTGCGCGGGGCTGCGACTCATCATCGCTGTGACCGAATTCATCTTCCAACTCAATTCCGATATCTTCTAAAGCAGGTCGATTAGACTTGCGCAGCGGAATTTCAGGTAAAAAGAATACAACAATTAAAGCAATAATCATAAGCACACCGCTTATCAAAAAAATATTTGAAACTGCATTGGCGAAAATCACTTTTGCAGAAGCGATGAAGTGTGAGAAATTATTCATTACTGCAGTGTGATGCTCACCAGGAACCTGTTGTAGTACAGCTTCGATATGTTTTCGATTTGTGTGATTGAGCACTGATTGTATCATTGATGCGTCTAACCCACCACCGTGGCTATTCAAGCCAAACTGCCGAATCTCCGCAGCAAAAGGTTCTTGCTCTAACTGCGGCACTTGCTTGTTTAAGCTGCTATTGAGAATGCCGCCCAGAATAGCTGTGCCTACCGTGCCACCTACACTTCTAAACAGTTGCGACGCAGCCGTTACTTCACCGATACGGCTTTGCGCAAATGCACTTTGCACAGCAATAGTAAAAATGGGCATTGTGGAACCAAGTCCCAGCCCCAGGAAGATCATGCGCATGATGAGCGATGTGTTGGATGTACCCACATTCAGCGTTGCAAAATAAAATAGAGCACCGGTGATAATAACCGTTCCTACGATCGCCAGTATTTTGTATTTACCCGTTCGGGAAATTATTTGTCCACTGATAGTAGAGGCGACTACCAGTGAAAACATCATTGGAGTGAGAACCAAACCAGCATGTGTGGCGGAGCCTCCAATCACACCCTGCGAAAACAGAGGAATGTAGATAATGCCCCCAAACATTGCCATAGCTGTTAAGAACATGGATAATGCAGCTACAACAAAAGTTTTGTTTTGAAACAGGGTTAAAGCAATAATCGGATTGCGGGCTTTCTTTTCAACTTGCACAAAAACAATTATCGAAACTGCAGCAAACACCAGGAGGCCAATAATTTGCCACGAAGACCATGCATACAAGCTGCCCGCCCAAACAAGCGACAGAAGCAGCGGAATGAGCGTCGTAACAATGAAAAAAGCTCCCAACCAATCAATTGTTCTGTCCTGGTGCAATGCCTTTATTTTCGGTAGGGCCGAGGATAAAACGAGCAGCGCAAACACCCCCACAGGTATGTTCACGTAAAAGACCCAACGCCATGTGGTGTGATCCGTAATCCACCCACCTAACAACGGACCGGCAACACTGCTCAGCCCAAAAACAGCACCGATCATTCCCTGATATTTCCCACGTTCTGCAGGGGGGAAAACATCGCCGATAACAGCAAACGAATTCACCATCATTGCACCGCCGCCAATTCCCTGCAACCCCCTGAACAAAATCAACTCAGTCATATTTAGTGCTAATCCGCACAACACTGAACTGATCAGAAAAATGATAATAGCTATCAAATACAAATTTCTACGGCTGAAAATATCGGAGAGTTTACCGTAAATCGGAACGGTGACGGTTGAGCCGAGCATATAGGCTGTAAAAACCCAGCTGAGGTGTTCAATGCCGTGGAGCTCCTGGACAATCGTAGGCATGGCTGTGGCCACAATTGTCTGGTCCAGAGATGAAAGGAGCATGGCGAGAATGACACCTGTCAAAATCATCCACTTACTCGTCTCTTTTTGCATAAGTATGTGCCAATGCAGCAAAAATCATGACACATCAAGAGCAACAGCAAATCAACTCAAATTATTGAGCATGTCTTTTGTCATCGCAGCAAGATCGTATTCAGGTTTCCATCCCCAATCATTGCTCGCTGCGGAATCGTCGATGCTTTGCGGCCAACTGTCGGCAATCGACTGGCGGTAATCTGGTTTATAATCGATTGTGAAATCAGGAATATGCTTCTTTATTTCTGCTGCTATTTCTTCGGGAGAAAAACTGATAGCGCCAACATTGTATGATGTTCGCACTCTGATGTTTTCGACTGGTGCTTCCATCAACTCAATGGTTGCTCTGATCGCATCAGGCATGTACATCATCGGCAGATAAGTGTCTTTTCCAAGAAAACAATTGTAGTGTTTTTCTTCAAGCGCATCATGAAAAATCTCCACTGCATAGTCGGTAGTTCCACCGCCCGGTGCTGATTTGTAGGATATGAGTCCCGGGTAACGCAGGCTGCGCACATCCACACCAAACTTGTGGAAGTAATAATTGCACCAAAACTCACCGGCATATTTGCTAATGCCATACACTGTGATCGGCTCGATGATAGTTTGCTGCGGACAATTTTGCTTTGGCGATGTGGGGCCAAAAACCGCGATGCTGCTCGGCCAATAAACCTTTTGCAACTTCTCTTCCTTGGCAATATCGAGAACATTCAACAATCCCTGCATGTTCAGGTGCCAAGCCAATGCAGGATTTTTTTCTCCCGTTGCAGAAAGAATTGCAGCCAGTAAATAAATCTGCGTAATACCCTGCCTGATAACCTGGACATGCAACATCTCTTTATTCATCACATCGAGGCTTACATAAGGCCCGCTTCCGCGCAATAAGTCGTTCTCCTCCCGCAAATCAGACGCAACAACATTTGCGTTCCCATACATATTTCGCAATGCAAGCGTCAACTCTACTCCTATTTGACCTGATGCCCCAATGACAAG
Organism: Bacteroidota bacterium; assembly: GCA_023436425.1. GTDB lineage: Bacteria > Bacteroidota > Bacteroidia > Chitinophagales > Chitinophagaceae > Flavisolibacter. The sequence goes on from JAEZJD010000295.1 coordinate 3,204, forward strand.
GATCTTATCTTTCATAATCCAAAGAAAGTATCAAATTTAATATCATGAGCATTGCAGGCTGCGGCACCTTGATGAACTCTTTCAGAATAACTTCGCAGCATGAACAAATTCTTAGAAGAGTTATTTTCAGGACAGGAGTACAACAGTAAATCATTTTTCCTCATCGCCGGACCGTGCATCGTTGAAAGTGAAGAATTGGTGTACGATGTTGCAGAGCAGGTTTCGCGTATTTGCAAAAAACTTCGGATTCCACTGATCTTTAAATCATCGTATAAAAAAGCCAACCGTACAAGCGCTTCGTCTTTTACGGGCCTGGGCGATGAGGTAGGGCTACAAATAATAAAAAAGGCAGCTGAAAAGTTGAAGCTCGCAACGACCACTGACATCCACTCAGAACGGGAAGCAGAAATGGCTGCAGAATACGTTGATGTACTTCAAATTCCCGCATTTCTCTGCAGGCAAACAGATTTGCTGATTGCAGCAGGCAAAACGGGTAAAATAGTGAACGTGAAAAAGGGACAGTTCGTAAGCGGAGAAGCAATGCGGTTTGCAGTGGAAAAGGTAAAAAGTACAGGCAATGAAAAAATAATGCTAACTGAACGTGGCACTACATTCGGCTACCAGGATTTAGTTGTCGACTACAGAAATATTCCACTGATGCAGGCTTCCGGAGTTCCTGTTGTAATGGATTGTACCCACAGTTTGCAACAACCCAACCAAACAAGCGGCGTCACAGGAGGAAACCCGGAACTCATAAGCACTATTGCAAGAGCGGCGGTTGCAGCCGGGGCAGATGGATTATTCATTGAAACCCACCCTGATCCTGCTTGTGCAAAAAGCGACGGTGCAAACATGTTGCGCCTCGAATTATTGGAAGATCTACTGGCGAAGCTTATAAAAATCAGGAACGCCGTTGTGAGCTGACAAAAAAAAATCCCGCATCGCTGCGGGATAAAGAATTTTTCGAACCAATTTATCTCAAATCTATTAGTTCAACGCCGGGATATTTTGCTTTGTTGAAAACGAAATCGGCATCAGCAACTGCTCCTGAGGGTTTCAGGCTTGTTACCGTGTAGCTGTATCGTCCACCACTTTTCTCCAAAAATTTAGCGCTGTATATACTTTTTGAATTTTTATCTACAAGCACATACACTTTGTGATAAGGACGAGTTTTGTCGATTGGTGTCAATTCAATTTCCTGCACGGTTCTGCCATCTTGCTTTTTTTCACCGTTTAATTTGTAATAAAAATCCTTATCGTAAAAATTAGTAAACAATTTCTGCGGCGACATTCCACTTGCGTTTGCATCCACATTGTTAACTGTTACTTCCTTCGCTCCTTTGTCGTAGTTCCAAACCGTGCGTCCGTCAGAGAAAATTTCCAGACCATCCATGGATACTCTAAACTTGTTGCCCTTCATCTTCACAGTGCCTTTTTTGGTAGAGAGCGCCTTGCCTTGCGCATTTTCCACCTTATATGTAAATGACGCCTGCGGCGATTTAAACGTTCTGAAATTGGCACTCACTGCATCCAGAATCTTCTTTGCATCAGGGTCGCTTTTAGTTTGAGCGCCAGCAGCAAAAACTAACAATATCAATACACTTAGCGTAACAATTCTTTTCATCGCGAATACTATTTATTTGGAAATGGCGGCAAAGATAGCCGATAACAGAAGGATGGATCGCAAGAGAGAGACCGAGTTTAATAGGCAACGTGCTTATTAACACTAGCTTAGATTTTGTAAACAGTCATCCAAATCTGCTTCCGTTTTTATTAACACTTCTCTTGCTTTGCTACCTTGATTGGGACCGACGATGCCCGCGAGTTCCAGTTGATCCATCAACCTTCCTGCGCGGTTATAACCAAGCTTCATCCGCCGCTGAAGCAGCGACGTTGACCCCTGCTGATGCTCCACAATGAGACGTGCAGCATCTCTAAAAAGGGGATCAAGTTCTTCATTGCCCGGCTTAATTGCTTCCTTTTTACTTTCTTCAATCAGCGGCAGTTCGAAAGGTTCTATGTTCAATTTTTGGTCGGCGATAAAATCCACTACTTGTTCTACTTCCTCCGTATCTACAAAAGCACATTGCAAACGCGTAAGTTCGCCGTGATGGGAAATAAGCATATCGCCCTTGCCAATCAGTTGTTCCGCACCGCCTGCATCTAGAATGGTTCTTGAGTCAATTTTAGAAGCGACTTTAAATGCAACCCTTGATGGAAAATTCGCTTTAATGGTTCCGGTAATGATGTTAACCGAAGGACGTTGTGTGGCAATTACAAGATGAATACCAACTGCACGGGCAAGTTGTGCTAATCGTGAAATCGGCGTTTCGATTTCTTTGCCTGCAGTCATTATTAAGTCTGCGAATTCATCGATGATCAAAACGATGAACGGAAGATATTCGTCATGATCGTTTCTTAGTTTGCCAGAAAGCACCTTGTCGTTATATTCTTTTATATTTCTGGTGCCCGCTTCTTTCAACAAATTGTATCGTTGATCCATCACATCGCACAACGCTTTCAATGTGTAAATTACTTTCGACGTATCGGTGATGATTGCGTCTTCCTCGTTGGGCAGCTTTGCCAGATAGTACTTCTGAATTTTGCTATAAATACTCAACTCTACCTTCTTCGGATCGATCAAAACAAACTTCAGCTCCGTAGGCGTTTTCTTGTAAAGCAGAGAAATTAGAATGGTATTAATACCGACAGATTTTCCCTGACCCGTTGCACCGGCCATTAGCAAGTGCGGCATGGAGGCCAGATCAACAATGAAATTTTCGTTATCGATCTTTTTTCCGATAGCAATGGGAAGACTGTAGTTGGTATTGGTGAATTTCTCCGAAGCAAGCAAAGTCTTCATGCTCACGATTGTCTTTTTCACATTAGGAACTTCAATACCGATGGTTCCTTTACCTGGAATGGGCGCAATAATGCGAATCCCCAGCGCTGCAAGACTTAGCGCAATATCATCTTCCAGGTTCTTTATTCGGGAAATACGAACACCCGGCTTTGGAATAATTTCATAAAGCGTAACAGTAGGACCGACAGTAGCAGTGATTTTCGAAATCTCGATGTCGTAATGTTTCAGCGTTGTTTCAATCTGATTTTTATGTGCAATCAACTCCTCCTGGTCGAGAATAATTTTTTCCGAACCGTGAGTTTTCAGCAATTCCAGGTGTGGAAACAAAAACTGGCTTGCGTTCAACGTTTGTGTTTTGACGTGCAGCTTTTTTGGTGCAACGTTCGGTTCTTCAATGCCAGGATCAACGGCTTTTATTTCCAACTCAACATCAGAAGGATCTGAAAGGTTTGATTCATTGATTAATTCCTCGTTTTCAACAACGCTTATGTCCCGATTATGGAGAATGTCGTCCTGGATTTCAGAAGCAATTGCATCGTCAGCAGGTATCGGATCTACCGGTTCATCTTTTTCAATTATTGTAAAACTTGATTCAGAGTCTTCATCATTTAACTGGAACACCATTCCGCCTTCACCTTTCAACGAATTTCCCGGCGCTTGCTGCGCAGCATTTGCATACAAATCGTTTATGGAAGGGGCAAAAACATCCGGCTGTACATCGGCTTCTTTAATTTCGCCGGTTTCATCCACCACCAACTCTTTTCTTTTCTCAGGCAATTTAAAGCTCGGGTTAAACTGCCAAATAAAATAGCTGAAACCCAGCACAAGCAACAGTGCCGCGGTGCCTACTTTGCCCAGCAGACCAACCAGCCAATCGTTCATCAAATTACCGACTCCACCAC
>JAEZJD010000094.1 GCA_023436425.1 Bacteroidota bacterium
CATTGGCTGACGGACGCAGGATTGTTTTGGACAGTGCTGCCGATGGAGCTATAACGAAGCAGGGTGGAATAACCATAATAAAAGTTGGTGGCCAGCTGACCTATGATCAGCAAGTAAAGACAACAGAAGTTCTTTATAATACGATTACTACTCCACGCGGAGGACAGTATCAACTGGAACTCGCCGACGGAACGAAGGTGTGGTTAAATGCCGCTTCATCGCTCAGATTTCCGACAGCTTTTACAGGCAACAATCGCCGTGTTGAGCTAACCGGTGAAGGGTACTTTGAAGTGGCCCATAATGCACAGAAACCATTTCACGTGCAGGTCCGTCGTCAAGCTCAGAATGACGACCCAATGGATGTAGAGGTGATGGGTACGCACTTCAACATCAACGGTTACGAAAATGAACCTATGGTAAAGACAACGCTTTTGGAGGGGAAGGTAAAGGTGATGAAGGGAGAACGTTCCGTTGTTTTGAGCCCGGGGCAACAGGCGGTAGCCAATCCTTCCCGCGGTGATTTAACGGTAATTTCTGATGTGGATGTTGAAGGAGTCGTGGCGTGGAAGAATGGTTTAATCAGTTTTGATGGCGCCGATGTTGGAGAAGTAATGAGACAAATCGCCCGGTGGTATGATGTGGAAGTTGCATATGACAGGAACGTGCAATCAGCGCATGTGTCCGGAAAAATATCCCGGAGCCTGAACTTGTCCGAGGTAATCAGAGTTTTAGAAGAAAGCGGAATAGATATCAAAAAAGAGGGAAGAAAATTGATTGCAGTAGCAAAGTAGTAAAACCCTTAATCCTTACTCCTACACCTTAATCGATTTAAAAAAAGCCGGAAGTGTTGCGACCACTCCCGGTTACGTTTGCGGTTAAATTCTAATCAAAGTCTTGTCGAACCTTTATTAAAATAACCTAAACAAGCTAAATTATGGTATTGACTGGTATTACCCGCCGGAGATTTTTTGAAGGCGTGGCTCTTTGTCAAATCCCATCGTGTAACGGTCGGGAACTTACAAAAATTTTCCTGGTTATGAGATTGACTGCATTATTGCTAATTGGTTTTTGCCTTGGTGCTTCTGCCAAAGGCTATTCCCAGAAAATTACATTGGCTGAAAACAATGCCTCCCTCAAAACTGTTTTTGAAAAGATCGAAAAGCAAAGCGGGTATAATTTTTTTTACCGCGATGAGTGGATGGCGAAAGCCAAAAGAGTTGCGATCAACGTAACGGAGGCTCCATTGGAGGATGTTCTAAGAAAGTGCTTTGAAGACCAGCCGCTGACGTATTCAATTGTTGGAAATACGATAGTGATTAAACAGAAAGCTCAGGAACGACAAATCATTGAAGGAGCGGATGCAGTAGCTGCAGTAGATGTTTCGGGAATCGTAACAAATGAGAGCGGTGAACCTCTGATCGGCGCTTCCGTAGTGGTAAAAGGTTCGAGGCAAGGCACTAGCACTGACAGGAATGGTCAATTCTATTTGGCCGGCGTAGACGAGCGAGCAACGCTAGTCATTTCTTACGTAGGGTACAAAACCAAAGAAGTCGCCGTGAACGGGGGCAGAAGTATATCTGTACAGCTGCAGCAAGCACCTGACCCACTGAATGAAACGGTCGTGATAGGATATGGCACTACGACGAGACGCAGAAATACCGGCTCTGTGAGTTCTATTTCCAGCGAAGAAATTTCCAAACAGCCTGTTGCCAATCCACTGAATACGCTGCAAGGTCGCATACCCGGGGCCATAGTTTACCAGTCCAACGGTTTGCCCGGATCGAGAGTGACGGTTCAGATTCGTGGGGTGAATTCGCTCAATAGCGGTCAGCAGCCCCTGTTCATTATAGATGGGGTGCCTTTCAATATCATGGACCAGGCGGTGCCTGCGAGCAATGACATCAACAGCTTTGGAATATTTGCAGCAAATAGAGGCATCAGCCCTTTCAGTGCAATAAATCCAAATGATATCGAGCGTATAGATGTATTAAAAGATGCTGATGCAACAGCCATTTATGGAACAAAAGCTGCCAACGGTGTGGTGCTAATTACCACGAAAAAAGGACAAGCAGGAAGAACAAAGGTCGATTTTAATGTTTACAGAGGTGCAGGAAAGGTAAGCCGTTTTATCCCTATGTTAAATACCCAGCAGTACCTGGATATGCGCAAAGAAGCCTTTGCCAACGCCGGCGTAACACCTACCACTGCAAATGCACCCGACCTCCTTGTATGGGATCAAAATCTAAATACCGACTGGCAGAAAAAATTCCTGGGCGGAACAGCTAACACGACAGACGCACAGGCTACTATTTCCGGCGGCGACAGTCGCACCCGCTTCTTATTCAGCTCTGGCTATCATAAAGAAACGACTGTTTTTCCCGGTGACTTTTCAGATGATAAAATTTCTGTCAGGTTCACTGCAGACCATAGTTCGTTCGACCGGAAGTTCAACGCGGGTATAGTGGCGGGTTACGTTGCCAACAACTCCAATTTGTTAAGTACCGATTTGAGTACCGTTTACAACCTGCCCCCCAACATGCCTACAAGAAACCCAGATGGCACCTTATTCTGGAACACAAATTTTATTAATCCTGAATCTTATCCTTATCAGACGTATCTAGGTAAGACAAACAACCTGTTGGCCACCACCAACCTGCGCTACACCATTTTACCGGGACTTGATCTGAAAACGATGCTCAGCTTCAACCAAATTGGAATAAACCAGAATCTTCAACAGCCGGTGATTTCAAAAAATCCTATTGGGACAACGCCTACGCATTCGGCACGTTTTGCGGAAATCCGTCAGGAAACATATACAATAGAACCTCAGGCTACGTATTCTAAAAACATTTCTCATGGACGCCTGATGCTGCTGGCTGGCGGCACATGGCAGTCCTCCATCAATGATGGAACAACCATTACTGCCGACAATTACAGCAACGCTGCATTGCTGAGCTCTCCTGCGGGCGCAGGAAACTATACATCGATATCTGCGCCTTACACTCTGTACCGGTACAATTCGTTTTTTAGCAGAGCTAATTATGACTGGCAATCAAAATATATTATTAACGTTAACTTCAGGAGAGATGGGTCATCCCGCTTCGGTCCTGGCAAGCGGTTCGGAAATTTTTATTCTGTTGGCGGCGCGTGGGTGTTTAGCAACGAAGGCTTTATGGCCAATAGTCTTCCCTTCCTTTCATTTGGTAAGATCAGGGGAAGCTATGGCTTAACAGGAAGTGATCAGATTCAGGATTATCAGTATATCACTTTGTTCTCCGCCTCTTCCGGTAACCTCGGTTATCAGGGCGCACCTACACTGTCCCCGACGAGGGTCAACAATCCGGACCTACATTGGGAAACCAATAAGAAATTTGAAATAGGACTAGATCTTGGATTTTTAAAAGACAGGATACTCCTGACCTCTAATTTCTACAGGAACAGATCTGGGAATCAGTTAGGGTTTTTGCAACTTAGTGCGCAAGCAGGATTCAATTCGTACTCATCCAATTTCGACGCACTCATTGAAAACAAGGGGTGGGAGTTTGAATTGAATACAAAGAATTTTTCCGGGAAGGAATTTGAATGGAGAACCACTGTCACGTTAACCGCTCCGTCTACAAAGTTGCTTGACGCAAGCACACAATATTTTTCCTTCAATCAGCAGGCTTTGGGGCAGCCATTGAGTTTTGTGCTGCGCTACAACTACATGGGTGTTGATCCTCAAACGGGAAGAGCATTGTATAAAGATTTGTCAAAGGACACCCTCACATTCACACCTGTATTTGGCACAGACAGGTCAGTAATTGGGTTTACTGCTCCAAAATTGTACGGGGGTGTAAACAACGTGCTTTCCTATAACGGCGTTGAACTAAGCTTCTTTTTGCAGTTCTCCCGCCAGAATGGTAACATTCTTCCAGGTGCGATTCCGGGTGTTCTATCTACCGGTAATGTGCCAGCTATTTGGCTGGACCGCTGGAGAAAGCCAGGGGACAATGCAACACTTCCCAGAGCAAGCACTGTAAACGACGGTAATTATGGCAGCTCTACAGCGGTATGGGGCGATGCGTCCTACGCACGACTGAGAAATGCGGTTCTGGCTTACACGTTGCCGGAACGCTTTGCTTCCAAATTGAAAATGAGCAATGTCCGAATCTATTTTCAGGGACAAAACCTGATTACATGGACGAAGAACAAATACGTCAGTGACCCGGAAACGATTGCAACGACAAATCAGTCTTCAGTTGTTATGCCACCACTCAGGGTCATCACCGCGGGAGTTAATGTTTCATTCTAAACACAAAAACAATGCAAAACAATATCAATTATAAATTCTTTACTGGCTGCATATTTCTTTTGGCTGCAGTCATACTGTTGTTTTCATCATGCCGAAAGTTTGTTGAAAATGGAACGCCCCCTTCATCGTTAACGGAAGACA
>JAEZJD010000019.1 GCA_023436425.1 Bacteroidota bacterium
AGTGCATGCTACCGCCCTTGCCTTTTGCATTGCCTGTCGCTTTGCCATAAAGTTCGGCCATGCACGAGTTTACAGATATTCCTTTAGCAATGGCGAGCCCATGGTCGCGATACGCCGTAATGAAAATATCTTCTGGTTTGGTGGCAGTGATACAACCTGCGGCAATTGCTTCCTGTCCAACATAGGCATGAAAAAATCCACGGATCTTTCCTTCCATCTTGTACTTTTCTTCAGCAGTTAACTCAAACTGCCGGATAAGCTGCATTAGTTCGTACCAATACAAGTAAGTTTCCTTGGAAAAATTTGTTGGCAAGGCTGCAAATTTGAGCCGCAAAAATAAGGGATTCGCATCTAATTTTTGCCCTAACAAGACCTTTACAGTCCATCTTCAATGTGATAAATGCACTTTAGCTTATCGTTAGAACTTGAGCCGGTGACTACCTGGCAACATTCTGCAACTGCCCCAACTCTTTTTGTTTCTGTTTCAGTTTGGGATCGTCGGGAAATTTTTTTGCAGCTGTGTCAGCAAGCAAGAAAAGTGACTTGTAATCCTTGCCACACGCATACAAAATGTTGATATAGTCATCCCACAGCCACGGCTCGTCACGAAACTGCAGGGTTTCCTTAAATGCTCTCGTAGCCATTGCGGAATCTTTCGTTTGCGACAATACTGCACCAAACAGCTCAAAGTTCGACTTAGCCCGCGGCTTCATGAAGAAGGCCTTTTTCGCATAGAAATATGCGCTGTCTAATTGACGCCTTTCGAGAAAAAGATTGCCCTTTAAGAACTCATTGTACGTGATGTAAGGATTTACATGCATACTCTTATTTAGGTATGCAAGCGACTCATCATAACGTTTTTCGGCAAGTAAGTATCTTGCTTTAATTGCATCAATTGGAAAGCCGAATACATTTAGGTCCGGAATATCCGGAAGTGAAGGAATGACCTGCGCGGATTTATAAACCGGAGATCCTGAAAGCATATCTGCGTTATACATTCCCTGCGCTATCATCGACTTGTATACGTTGCGGGAATAATAATAAGACGGAATCATAAGCCCCAACACAATAACTGAATAAACTATTGCAGCCCATGAAAACTTTCTCTGCGTCGTCGTAGCTTGTTTTTTAAACGAGATGTACAGGTTTAGGTGCAGGGCCAGAATGAAGGCCAGGTACATCTGCATGATAGGACGTTCCAACGGAAAGTTGAACATGGCATCTATAAAATAAACTGATAGAGCCATCAGCGCAAAAGCCGCCATTTGTTTCAGCTGCCGGGATGCCGCCCTGGAAAAGATGATACTTAGTCCGATGAAAGCCATAACGAAATACAAAGCTGCGTACAGCAGCCCACCGCCGAAGCCTAATTCTGCAGTTGTTTCTAAAAAATCATTATGCACATGGTAGCTAATGTACATTTCATCAGAATAGTTTCTTTCGTAAGGAATGGAAACAAGCTTCCAGTTGCCAAAGCCGGAACCCATGAAGGGGTGATCTTTAATATAGCTCAGCGCACTTTTATACTGGTTCATCCGCAAGCTGTTCTTCTGCTTTTCAAGGCTCAACGTGGAAAGTCTTTCTGTTACTGAACCATAATTACTGCTTTGCTCTTCAAATTCTTTTTTGCTTTCGAGAATGATATTGGCCAACACAAACATTAAGACAAGCGGAATGAAGTACATACCAGCTTTCTGCAAAAGCAGCTTAATGTTCTTTTCAGAAAAATAGTCGTAGAGTAAGTATGCCGCTACTATCACCGAAACAAGAATGAGAGATAGGAATGATGCCCGGGCATTTACAAAAAATATAGTCAATGCGGCAAGAGTCAGTATCGTCGTGTTGATGATCTTCCCTGCTGTTTTTTGGGTAAAAATGCAGTATGCGGCGAACGGTACTTTCATCACCAACGATGCAGCCATTATATTTTTATTACCACTGTTGGATTTCAAATTGTTGACCAATTCAGTCATTGACATTGTGTCGAATCCCGCGAAGAATTGGTTAAGAAGATCAATAGACTGAATCAGCAGAAATGCAGAAAGTATCTGTGCAAATATTTTGAAGAAGTTCGGGCGGTTGTACAGCAGGATTGCCATTGACCAAAATGCCAGGAACGTTGTGGTGAACCGTGAATAAGTTACAAACGATTCGATTTTGTTCATAGCGACAATAATCGAAAAACCAGCGAGTAAATAAAGGGCAGTAAAGATTATTGCTAACCAGCTTTTGCTGACAGATGTAATTGCCTCACCAACCGTCTTACGAGTGAGAAAGATGTAAACGGCACTTAACACATTCACGATAATCAGGTAGATCCATTGCGCTCCCATCACATCCGCAGCATCAAACCGCGGGATGAAGTCGACAAATAAGTAAAGAAAAATTAATCCCAGTGGGAGGATGTCCACAGCTGTTAACAATGGTTCTTTAGCGATTTTACGAGGTTTAGCAGCTGCAGGTTGAGTCACGTGTTTTACCTGCTGTTTTTTTGTTTTGGTGGCCATTTCAAGAATATCTTTAAAGTCTGCAAAATAAGGTTTGCTTTTCTAATATTTTGAAAAATTACACTTTTATTAAAAATGAAAGCCGCTCCAGCAAAGGGTTTCACTGTTTACAATTAAGTACCCCAGAAAACGTTTTTGTTTCAATGAAATTTATTTTTTGTTTCTGTTGCCTGTTGCTTTTATCCAGATTACCCGTGTTTGCCCAAGTGCCGCCATCGCTGCCTCCTTCCGAAATTAATATCCCTTTGTCCATCGACCTGAGAGCAGTGGCAGCCGTAGCGGAGAAGAATGTGTCCACCGTTTTCACATCACCCAATTATCCGAACGACTGGATTGAAAGTGATTGCTCCACGCGATATAAATATCAGTTTCGTCGCTCGCCGTTTACTATGCAGATGACAGGCAACCGGTTAGATCTCCGTTTTACCGGTTTATACAAAATCACAGGATCTACCAGGGCTTGTGTTAATGGAACTATTCTTTCCCCGTGGACCCCTCCGTGCCGTTGTGGCTTTGATGAAGGAGAAAGACGGGTGAATATCAGCTTCTCAAGTTTTTTCACACTGCAACGCAATTATTTACTGCAAACAAAAATTGTTCGTAATGAGCCGCAGGCGATCGATAAATGTGAAGTATGTTTCTGGGGACAAAACGTAACGTCATCTGTTTTGAAGGGATTGAAATCTGAGCTGGATCTTTCTAAAAAGAACATGGAAGTTTCTTTTGGAAACATTAATCTGAAGCCTTACATGCAACGTGCGTGGAATGTGTTGAACGACGTTTACTCTATTCCGAACGTTGGTTATTTTAGTTTGCACCCAAAAAACTTGCGCATGGAAAACATAAGTGGTAAGAATAATTTGTTAAACATCAACATTGGCATTTCTGCCAATCCGGTTATCAGCTTTACCAAGCCGTCCACGACGTTTTCAGCGATTCCGGATCTCAGTGCAAGTTCCGGAAAGCAGGGATTTAGTATCTTTTTGGAAGCAGCACTTCAATATGACTCACTCACTACAGTATTGAACAATGCGCTGACGAAAAAACGGTTCGAGATTTCTGAAGGGTTAATCAAAAAACACATCATTGTAGAAAATACAAAGATTTCGGGAAAGCCAAATGGCGACATGCTGATTCAGGTTGATTTCAGCGGATCGTTTAACGGCACTGCTTATTTCTCCGGAACGCCGGTTTACGACCCGAATAGTCAAACGGTTTTTGTGAAGAATCTTGATTACGACCTACAAACACGAAACCTTCTGCTGAACACCGCAAAATGGCTGTTTAACAACCGCATCAAAAACGAAATGAGCAAATACACCCGGTTCAGTCTTGCTGATTATTATGGAACTGCCGCAAAAGCTATTGATAGCTGGCTCAACAAAGAATGGGTAAAAGGGGTTCAAAGTTCCGGAGCGGTAAAAGATTTGAAACTTCTTAGCGTTCAAGCCTTGCCCGACCATTTATTGATTACAACTAACTGCAGCGGCAACTTAAATCTTTTGATCTCCCAAATAGATTTAAACCTCTAATGCCGACACATGATTGCTGCGGGAAAGAGACTTCCGTTTTTCTTTTTGGAAAGAAAAATGACGCTGCGATATATAGCTGAAAGTGACCACGATCACTGCAGTGAGCGCAAGAGAAAGAGTGGGATGATTGTACCAGCCGCACACTTCAATAAAGAACTTGAGTAAAATGTAGTTAAGTACCACACAAGCCATAGCAACGAGGAAATACCGGATTAGCTGAATTCTTTTCCTGAGATAAGACCCCTGAAAAACGACATACATGCTGAGGTAAAATCCTATTGGGAAAGTAATAAAAAAGGCAAGAATAAAAGCTGCCACGTGGGGCTTGAAAGCCATCATTCCCACATGCACCACTTGTTTGTGAAAGAGAAAGTTGTAAAATATATGATACAGAAAAATGTTGAACAAGGTATTGCTTCCACCGCACGCCGCATAATGATACGTTTGCAATGGCATAAACCTTTTGAACATGGGATAAAAGATGTCCAAAAATGAAAAGATGAATTCGCGTGTTTTGTTATGAATTCTTTTCATGAAGTGACGAAATTAAATTGTATTTGTCCTTTCGGCGCAATCAAATCGTTAAGTCGATATAAAAGTTAGCCTAAAATCTGTTTAAGTAAATTGCGGCGCAAATTGATATCGATGAGTGTTGTTAACCCAATTAGGAAATTAGCCGCCAATGCAATCAACAGCATCTACAACATTGATGTGGCTGACATTGGAATCGCAATAAATGAAACAAAACCTGAGTTCGAAGGTGACTACACCATTGTGCTCTTCAACTTAATACGCCAATTAAAAACATCTCCGGAGCAGGCCGGCAAAGACATTGGTGAGTACCTGGTTCAAAATCACCCGGATTTATTCACCGCATTTAATGTGATCAAAGGATTTCTAAACCTTAGCATATCCGACAAATACTTCCTGCATTTTTTGGCAGACAATTTTTCCAATCAAGCAATAGCCAAGCAGCCCGCCACAGGCCGACGGATCATGTTGGAATATTCATCTCCAAACACAAATAAGCCGCTGCATCTCGGTCATCTGAGAAATAACTTTTTGGGTTGGAGCGTTGCGGAAATTCTTAAACACGCCGGCAACGAAGTGATGAAAACCTGTGTTGTAAACGACCGGGGAATTCACATTTGCAAAAGCATGATTGCATGGCAATTGTTTGGCAATGGTGATACTCCGCAAAGCACCGGCATTAAAGGCGATCACCTGGTGGGAGAATATTACGTAAAGTGTGAAAACCAGATCAAACAAGAAGCAGAAGAACTTTCAAAGGAAACGTTGGACGGCGACTATTCTAATATCGAAGAAAAAGATCGGCAACGATTAACAGAACTGCAAGAGTTAATGAACGCTGTAATTGGCGACAATGAAAGAGATAAGGAGAAGCTGAAAAAGATGGGTGAAGAACGCAAGGAGATTATTCGTGCTAACACTCCGATCATGAAGAAGGCGCAAGCGATGCTGGTTGATTGGGAAGCAGGTAAGCCTGAAGTAATAGACTTGTGGAAAAAGATGAATGGATGGGTGTACGAAGGTTTTGACGAAACATACAAGCGAATTGGCAGCGACTTCGATAAGGTTTATTACGAAAGTCAGACGTACATTGTCGGACGCAAATTTGTAGAAGCAGGGCTCGAAAAGGGAGTTTTTTTTAAAAAAGATGACGGCAGTATTTGGATCGATTTGGAAGACGAAGGATTGGATGAAAAACTAGTTTTAAGAAAAGATGGTACTTCAGTTTACATTACGCAAGAT
>JAEZJD010000055.1 GCA_023436425.1 Bacteroidota bacterium
TGTCATTCTGAGCGAAGGGAAGAATCTGAATAGAAAAGCCTCGAATTGTCCGGGGCTTTTTTTACGGTATGGGCTTCCGTATTTCATAGTATCGCTGTGGAGTTCACATCGGCGAAAAGCATGTCACTTTAGTAAAACAGGATCATGTTGCTCCAGCGTATTAGGACGCCTAAAATCCTGTAGATCGGAGTGAGAAACTTTTGGCAATAGCCGTGTTGGAAATGAGTGCAAAGATCGTTGTACCTTCCATCAAACGACCACCGATGGGATTTGATCAATACCACGAGCCACCGGAGCAGCTATCTGAAGAAACGAAAACGATTGTCCGGATGCTTGCTTCACTGCAAGAAGAGACAGAAGCTATCAACTGGTATGAGCAGCGAATATCGGTAGAGAAGGATGCTGTTGCAAAAGCGATTATGGAAAATGCACAACAGGAGGAGTTCAAACATTTTGGAATGGACCTCGAATTTTTGATTTGCAAGAAAGAAAAGTGGCGCACTACACTGAAGGAAATTCTCTTTAAAGATGGAGATATCGTGAAGCTCGGCGAGCGGGGTGAAGAAAAAGCAGAGTAAACGAATGCTACGGATCTCGTCGGCTAAGTAGCGTACTAGCGTTCTTTATTTTATTCGGTGAAATAAGCATTCAAATATTTGTTAGTTTTATTTTATACGAAATATAATGAGCTATGTTATTTTAGCTGTTGCACTTTGGGTGTTCACTTTTGCAATAGGCACATTTATATTATACAGCAAATACGGTTCTTTAAAAAGTGCCGCTTTTATACGTTCATTTAGAATTGTAGGGGTGATCGCCATATTCTTTGTTTTAATAGTTATGTTGGCGATTAAGGCTTTGACACCATGAACTTGATCCGCTTGTATTTTTTTTAATTCAGCCTTAGAAATTCTTTTGACAGATCCTTCTATTATATTTCCAAAGATGTTGGATGCCTCTTTTGCCGGTTTCTACTTTACTGCTTTTGCCATAAATCAGACGTTTGGTAAATGTTTTCCGGCGTACTAGAGTTCAATTTCCGTCTCAATTCCTATTTCTAGTTCATACTACTATTAACCCGCTATCTGGCACATCTTTTCCATGAATTTTTTTCCGCATGAACCAAAAGAATACAGCATATTCTCTTTTAGAACTTGCCATTGTTTCCCAAGGCGAAACGATACAACAAACACTGCGTAATTCATTGGCTATAGCTAAGGAGGCGGAAGCGTTGAATTACAAACGCATCTGGTTTGCGGAGCATCATAATTCAGAAAATATAGGAAGTAGCGCAACATCTGTTCTCATAGGCTATGTTGCGGAAAACACGGACAACATTCGTGTGGGCTCAGGCGGCATTATGCTTCCGAATCACTCGCCACTTATCATTGCAGAACAGTTTGGAACGCTGGCCCATTTATATCCCAACCGCATTGATCTCGGTGTAGGAAGGGCGCCCGGTACCGATCCACAAACGGCCGCAGCCATCCGTCCGGATTTTATTCAGGCAGCACAGGCTTTTCCGCAGGAAGTGGCTAAAATTCAGCAGTACTTTTCACCTGATAATAAAACGTCCAAAGTAAGAGCAGCCATTGCTGAAGGCACAGAGGTACCGATTTATATTTTAGGGTCGAGTACAGACAGCGCACATCTGGCAGCAAGAATGAGACTACCGTATGCTTTTGCAAGCCACTTTGCCACTACCTATCTGCACCAGGCTTTGAAAATTTATAAAGAAGAATTTCAACCCTCCCGCTTCTTAAACGAGCCTTATACAATGGCTGGTGTAAACGTGTATATCGCTGACTCCGATGAAAAAGCGGAGCGTCTTTTCACAAGCCTGATAAGGATGTTTGTGGGTGTGTTAACCGGATCGAGAGAGCCATTACAACCTCCGTCCGAAATGACTGAAGAGTTGAGAGACCTGCTTCAACACCCGACGGTAAATCAAATGTTGAAGTATTCATTTGTGGGCAGTAAACAAACCGTTCGCAATCAGATGAATGCCTTTCTTGAGGCAACCGGTGTTGATGAACTGATAACGGTATCAACCATGTACAACGTAAACGACCGCCTGAAGTCTGTCCGGCTATTTGCAGAGGTAATGAAGGAGATAAATGACAGATCGGAGTTTTGACGTATTTGCTTCAGGCATTCAGGATTATTAAAGCAGTGCTGCCGCGATGAGTCGTTGCAAACCCAATCGAATTCGTTGCACTCGCTTATGAAACAGAGCGAAAAAATATTTACCTTATCGTTGGTCCTGCTCCTCAACAGGCTTTTGCGTTTTTGCAGGCACTGTGTCTTTTGCTAACGGCTTCTTGCGTTTCATCAGGGCAGAATAGCCGCCTCCTACACCTGTCGCTTCGTGTCCCGTTGGAGTGGCTCTTTGCCCATCTTTCCAATGGTAAATTCTTCTGTTGTTTAGGTTGTTTTTAGCGGCAACATCATCAGCCACGTCGCCTTTTTTGCCTTGGGAACTTTGGGCTGAATAGGCGTTGTCTTCCATAGGTTTTTGTTTAGCGACTTTTGTGGGTGTCGTTTTTTTAACTGCTTTCTTAGTCGTTTGCGCCGTGGCTGCTTCTGTTAGCCCAAAATGCAAGAGCTATGATTAATATCAGATGTTTCATAATCGCGGTTTTTCACTAAAGATGTAAATACATCTGTACAAAGGTTCTGCCAAAGAGCGGGTTCCATCGGGAGAATAGGTTTGGAAAACAGCTTCGTCGGAGTTTCGAAGCAGCAAAGTGTTGCTGAGTTGAGACTATTTATGATGAACGAATTTTTGTTTGACTTTAGTGGCAGAAAATCGCAAGCAATGCACGCCTTCCGACCGAGTCCCCTACTAACCAATGCCAGACGCTGCCCTTGACCAAAAAAACACTTACTTATGCACGGTTTTTCCGCAGCCCCGGCGTCTGCCATCCCGAACCGAGCGCTTCGATGCAGAGCCCGATTTTCCGTAGCTTACAAAAACTACCTTTGCCAGAAGATGATGGTAAAAGATAGGGAACAGTCAAGGATAGAAGCTCTGCGTCGATATAATATTTTAGACACTCCGCCTGATGGTTCTTTCGATAAACTGACCGCTCTGGCGTCAAAACTTTTCAATGTTCCAATAGCTATTATTTCGCTGGTGGATACAGACCGCATTTGGTTTAAATCAAAGTACGGCTTGGACGTTAATGAAATTGGCAGAGATCCCGGTCTTTGTGCTTCTGCAATCTTATCAGATGACATTTATTTGGTCGAAGATGCCAGAAACGATCCCCGCACCCTGGCTAATCCGCTTGTAGCCGGAGAGTTCGGGCTGCAGTTTTATGCTGCTGCTCCATTGCATACTTCTGAGGGCCATAATCTTGGAACATTTTGCGTCATTGATCAAAAGAAAAGGTATTTCAATACCAATCAACAGGATGCGCTAAAGCTCTTTGCGGAAGTTATAGTGGAAGAACTGGAAATTAGATTAGAAGCCCACAACATGTTGAACGATTTAAAAACGAGATTGGAACTGCACGAAAAACCATAACTGATCAATCTTCTCGCAGCCCCGGCTTGTGTCCTCACAAGCCAAAAAGCAGAACTCTGTAATGTACTTGTACATTTAAGTGATGCTTCAGAGAGAACTTTATTTCTATACAGCAACGATTCATCAATGGAAACCACTGTTGAAGGATTTTAATTTAGAATCTATTATTACACAATCACTGTCTTATCTATATCACAAAGGCTGCATTAGAGTGTATGGCTTTGTCATTATGCCAAATCATATTCACCTGATCTGGGAATTACTTCAAAACAATGGTAAAGAAAGTCCCGTTTCGAGTTTTATGAAATTCACAGCACACCAATTTCAGGAAATGCTGAAGCAAAGGGCTCCGGAAGTTTTATCAGAGTACCAGGTTGACTGGAACAGCAGGCGGTATAACTTTTGGCATCCAAAAGCTGACTGGTTCCTTTTAAATCAGCCGTATACAATCGAGCAAAAGTTGAATTACATCCATCTAAATCCGATGAGAGGCAAATGGAGTCTTGTCGCTGATCCTACAGATTATTATTATTCATCTTGCCGTTTTTACGAAAAACAAATCAATGACTTTGATTTCCTGACAGATTATCGAGATTGGCGTTAATAGACGGCTTGTGAGGACACAAGCCTTGGCTGGTGAGATTATAGAGATTGGCGTTGATACGGCTTGTGAGGACACAAGCCCTGGCTGGTAGACGGCTTGCGAGGACACAAGCCTTGGCTGGTAAGATTGACGTTGATAGACGCTTGCGAGGACACAAGCCCTGGCTGGTAGACGGCTTGTGAGGACACAAGCTTGGCTGGAAGCCTCGGCTGGTGGCGTTGATATACGGCTTGCGAGGACACAAGCCGTGGATATAAGGCTCGTGAGGACACAAGCCTTGGCTGGTAAGATTGGCGTTGATATACGGCTTGTGAGGACACTAGCCTTGGCTGGTAGACGGCTTGTGAGGACACAAGCCTTGGCTAGTGAGATTATAGAGATTGGCGTTGATACGGCTTGCGAGGACACAAGCCTTAAGTGGAAAAAGCACTTATTTATGAACAGTTTTTCTTCTAAATTCCAGAAAGCCAATAACAAGAAACAATACAGCATACACGAATGAAGTCCACGCTGCATCGTTGAAAAGTGGATTGTATCTTGGAAAGCTGCCATAGGCGTGGAAGCTGTAGGGAAAATAAGCCGCCAAATCGAGCCTTTGCATCACGAAAATTGTTCCCGTAAACCACAGCCCAATACCGGTAGCTATCGGAATAATAAAGTTCTTGAATCGTAAACCCAGCCAAAACTGTATGGCACAGAGAGCAAGCAGTGCTGTGTAACTATTCACTTTCGACATGACCGCATCATGGGTATTTATTGGTTGGTTGAGTACATGCAGTGATGGTTCAATGAAATGCAAAATGATTCCAGCCACAAACATCAGCAGTTGGTTTGCTACAAGGAACACGAAAATGAGCAGTTGGATGTTGAAGAACTTAGCGAGATAAACGTCAGCTTTCGGCTGAGGCGATGCGAGTACCTGCTTCCACGTATTGTTTTTGTATTCGATCTGTGGCAAAAGCGTGCAGAGTAGAATAATAAAAATCGGAAATCCCAATAAAGCTGTCATCTGAAATTTTGAAGTAAACATTTCATTAAAAATGTCCCTGCGATGCGTGGGTTCTACACCATCGAACAGTATGTCCAACATGGACATAAACGGACCAAAAGCCGCGGCGAAGAGTGTTAAATACAAAGATGCCGTTCTTTTTGTTTTAAGTATTTCAGAACGAAATGATATCAATAGGCTCATGATAAAAAGATATTGCTTGATGAATTTTTATTGAATTTTTTTCCGCTAACCGATCATTCTCCTCTTTCTAAAATTTAAAAAAGCAATGGCAAGAAATGCCCCTGTATATGCAAGTGAGTACCAGTTAAGTCCATCTGCATATGGTGAATACTCCGGCAAGCCGTTGTATAAAAACATTGTGTAAGGCAGGTATAGAATGAGGCTTTTTTGTAATTGCATCACGAGGATAGTGCCCGCAAAATAGCAGGCAACACCTATTGCAATTGGAATAATGAAATTTTTAAATCGTAACCCCAACCAGAACTGTATAGCACACAAACCTAACAGTACCAGATAAGTGTTTATTCGCAACGTGAGAATTGCATAGCCATTGAGATGCTGACTTAAGATATTGAAAGCCGGATATTTCCAATTGAGGATAACTGCACCCGCGAACGTAAACAACACGTTTATGATAAAAAAAGTCAGCGTGAGCAGCTGAATGTTTACAAATTTTGATAGGAATATATCTGCTTTCGTTTGCGGAGAAGAAAGTACCTGTTTCCATGTGTTATTCCTGTACTCGATCTGTGGCAACAAAGCGCAGATGAGAATCAGGAATATTGGAAGAGCCAGAAGACCTGTCACCTGGAATTCTTCAATAAATAGTATGTTGAAGAGATTCTTCGGGTCATTCTTTTGAATACCTTCAAAGAATACTTCTAACACCGTAATCGCAGGACCAAAAGCAGCTGCAAAAATGGTTAGGTAAAAAGATGCAGTGCGCCTTGTTTTCATTATTTCTGAACGAAGTGATGTTATCAAATTCATGACTGTTCAGATGTGAGATCAATA
The DNA here is from genome assembly GCA_023436425.1 of Bacteroidota bacterium. Taxonomy (GTDB): domain Bacteria; phylum Bacteroidota; class Bacteroidia; order Chitinophagales; family Chitinophagaceae; genus Flavisolibacter. Next base: position 6,160 of record JAEZJD010000055.1, read on the forward strand.
AATAATTGCTCCAGGTCACTCTCTTTTGGATGAAGAAGATAAATATCGAGATCGTTCTGACTGAGCATTCGTTGGATGCATGCGGCCTGCTTTTTACCCGAATAGGCTACAGAAATATTTTCTCCATCTTTTTCCGGATTGTAGTCGCTTAAGATTGTAATAGCAGCTTCATTATCTGACGTGTTGACTAACAGCCTGGAGCCTTTTTGCTGAAAGAGGTACAACTGCTGCAACGTGCCCTGGAACAACATTTTGCCTTTGTAAATTATCCCAACATGACTGACAGTCTTTTCAATTTCTGAAAGTAAATGACTCGAGATTAGGATCGTCATTCGATGTTCCTTGTTCAGCCTTTTGATCAACTCGCGAAGCTCGATGATGCCGGCAGGATCTAAGCCGTTGGCGGGTTCATCGAGTATCAGCAATTCCGGTTCGGGCAGTAGGGCAAGGGCAATGGCGAGGCGCTGCTTCATTCCAAGTGAAAACTTTTTCACAGCTTTGCCGCCTGTATCTCCCAGTCCAACTATTTGCAACACCTCCGATATTCTTTCTTTCGATGCTTGATAAACAGGTCTGTATATCTCAAGGTTTTCTTGAGCGGTAAGATGATTGTACAACGACGGTGTTTCGATCAGCGACCCAACTCTTTTCAGAATATCAATGCGATTGGATTCGAGATGCTGACCAAAAATTTCGATGTCGCCTTTCTGTTTATTTAACAGCCCAAGTAGTAAACTCAAGGTTGTTGTTTTACCCGAACCATTCGGACCAAGAAAGCCGTAGATGCTGCCTCTTTCCACATTCAGATCGATGTCAAAAAGCGTCTGTGCCTCTTTTGAATAGTGGTAAGAAAGTGCTGTTGTTTTTATGATGGATGATTTGTGCATTGAATGTTTGTTTCGTGAAAGTTGATTTAATTAGGTTTTTGCTTTTTTAATAAGAGATTGCTTCGTGGCTCGCAATGACGGACGCAGGTTGCTTCGTGCCTCGCAATGACGGATAACTTACTGTCCGATACGATTTTGTTCTTCGTTTGCACTGCCCTGCGTTCGTTTAACCGGCGTTATCTTTTTTCCTTTGCTGAAGCTGTAACTAAAGCCAAGGGTTACCACTCGCGATTCCGCGATCTGCTGCATGTCAACATCCACATCTCCGTATTGTGTCAGCCCTTTCAGCTTTCGCGTAAAGAAAATATCCGTCGCTGACAGCCGGAGCGTTCCTTTATTTTTCAACACCTGCTGACTGACGCCTGCGCCCATGAACCACACCGGCTTTGTTCTCATTACACCATTCAAACCGGCGCTTCTGAATGCCCCGTTTATTTCGGCTGACAGTGTTTTATTCACCTTGAACTGCTCTGTCCCATTTACCATAAGCGTGGTTGCAGAACGATCAATGGGAATGTTGTTTACATCGCCTTTATAGTTGTCATTGAAGACGTTCACGTTGATGCTGCTGTTCCACCATTTTGTAATTGGCGTGTTGGCATTTACAGCAATTCCGAATTGAGACAGCGATGCAACATTGGCGGGCATTCTGTACGCTTCCTGTCCTTTTTGTTGAATTATAGATTGTACTATGTCTTTAATGTACGTGTAGTTTAGCGTAGTTGTGATCTGTGATTTCCAGGTGTGCGTTAGTTCAATGTTATCGCTCACGGAAGGCTTCAGTGCAGGATTACCCTGGCTAAAGGTGTACCTGTCAATAAACCTGATAAAGGGATTTAAATTTTCATAGTTTGGACGGTTGACCCTTCTTCCGAAGTTGATGCCAATGTTGTTCTTCTCGTCAGCTTTGTATTGAAAGTATGCAGTTGGAAACAATTGGGTATAATTCCTGTCAAAATCTTCACCTGTTGTTTTTTGCAGGCCGTTTGCGTTTGTATTTTCTACACGCAATCCAAATTGTGCATTCCACTTTTTAGATAAGGATGTGCTCAGGTTTACATAAGCAGCATTAATGTTTTCCTCATAAATGAAATGGTTACTTCTTGCCAAGTCATGAACAATTCTTCCGTTTTGAATGCTGTCGTAGTTAGCATCATTATCTGTTCTCACAATGCTGCTTTTAATTCCGGCTTCAAATCTGGCGGTCTTGCTGATTGGGTGCAGGTAGTCAATTCTTGCGCTGTATATGTCAATGTACTGCGGTAACAATCCGGTCAAAGTATCGGCCTTCATCAATGGATTACCGGCTGCATTGGTGTAGGAATTCACCATGAAGAGATCGTTGGCAGAGTTGTATTTGATAATGTCTATATCCGAAGTAATTTCTTTACCCTTCTTATCAATCAGTCTGCGAAAATTCAGATTGGTGCTGAAGCTTTTCCACTCAAGGTCGTTATCAACCGTAGCGCTGGTGATGTTTTGGAGAACTTTAGCAGCATTTGAAATATTCGTGATGTTCGGATTGCTCTGCAGCATGTCTCTCATGTTCACATTTACAACTGCACCTAATGTTGTTTTTGGAGTAGCAAAAAAGTCTACGCCAAATTTTGCAGCATAGGAATTACCTTTCGAAACAGCGTTCGCTTCCTGGTTGAAAATATTTTCTAATGCGTTCGAATTGCTGTTGTAAATGTTCCGGTTAAGCGTGAGTACGGAATACCGTTTTTGGTAGTTGTGACTGAGGTTGGTGAACAGGTTCACTTTTCCTTCCCTGTAATTGAAATTGAATGCCTCACTTGTCTTTGGATATTTTCCTTGGCCGTAAGTCAAACCTACAGAGCCGTTCATACCTGCTTTGAGCGTCTTTTTTGTTTTGATGTTAATTACGCCGCCATTCCCTGACGCATCGTAGCGGGCGGGCGGGTTTGTCATGATCTCAATCTGGTCCAGTTGACTTGAACTCATGCCACGCAAAAGGTTCGCAAGGTCAGCTCCACCCAATTGAGTTGGTCTGCCATCTACCATCACC